>JBCCFQ010000324.1:0-5133 GCA_039029655.1 Pseudomonadota bacterium
AAGTGTCCATGGCCTCTAAGGCCTTTGCGACACTTTCTTCTAGTTTGTCTTGCTCAACGACAATGGCATCGACGCTAAACCCAGTTTGAAACTTGATTTCATCTAAGGCTTGCAGATTGGTGGGATCAGACACGCCCACAAACAATTTCTTGCCACGCTTTAACAGTGGCAGTACTCGGTGTTTAACCAGTAATTCTTCATTGACGGTGCGAACTACTTCGGTGTCCACTTCCACTGCATCTAGGTCCAACAACGGGACGCCAAACTCCTGAGATGCTGCGATGGCCACGTCGCGGGATTCCGCCAATTCGTTCTTGATCAGATAGGCGACCAGGGGAGTCTTTTCTTCTTTTGCAGCAACTTGGGCTTCTTGGATGGCGGTTTCTTCGACAATACCGTCCCTGACCAGCCTCCTAGGCAATCCGCTCAATCCAACAGTGGAAGCCGTAGCTACCATGAATGCTCCTCCACCAAAGACGTAGATTCTATCGTAAAATCAGTATGATGCCTCTAGTTTTTGAAAAATTTCATCAAAAACTTGTGAACCAGTTTGCATCGCCAACCCTAGGAATTTAGCAGGTTTTTGGGCAACCGGCCTGTCACAAGTCTCAATTTGACAAAAAGTCCTAAGGTCTACAGACGGTTGGAACAAATCGGCGTGGAAAAGTGCCCCCGGTACAGTCCCAGGTCATAGCGCCTGTTCCTGCCGTGCCGACAAAGGTGAGGGTTCCCGCGGCGGCTGCCGGACCGAAGTTTCCGATGGAGTAGGTGAAGGTAACGGTTTGTGCGCCGGCGTCTACCGCAAGGGCGACATCGGCGGTGTAGTACTCAGTCCGATTTTGATCAAGCACAATGCCTAAGGCGGCTGGATCAGCGGGGAGCACGACGCCATTCTCTAGAACGTACTCTGCAATCAGCACCCGCTCGGGTCGGGTGATGGTCAGCACATTCGCAAGCTTGGAACGCACGGTGTATTGACTATAAGCGGGTATGGCCAAGGACCCCAGAAGTCCAATGATAGCGACGACTATCATTAGTTCGATAAGAGTGAAACCGTCCTGACGGAAAGTACGCATGATCTAGATCCGTAAGTTGTAAAACACGCCAAACCTGCTGACTTAGTCTCGTACTCTAAAACCCCCGTGAGAAGTTCATTAAACAACAAAACTCCAAACATTTCGTAGGCTTGCATCACAAAAAAAGCCCCTCAAAGGAGGGGCTTTAAATTGAGCATTGTGCTTAACTTCTAAATTACGGTTTGCAGCTTGAAGGCAAGTACTTGTAAGTGCCTGCTGCGAATGACGTCAGGTTTGCACCCACGCCAGCGATCGCAAGGGCAGTACCGGGCTGCGCACGGCCACCACAAACCCAGATGATGTCGCCGTTGTTACTTTGCCAAGGAACAAGACTCAAAAATTCCGGTGCGATGTTAGTGTTTGCCTGCTCGCCGTAGTCAATGGTGATTACACCACCGCCAACGGTAACTGCAGATACGTATTTACCACTTGATGGGTTTAAGATGCCCAAAGCGGCAATATCTGCCGGCAAGGTGCCACGATCTTGAAAGAATTCAGAAATGTCTGCTTTCAAAGATGATGCCAAGCTCATGCCTTCAGAAACCTGGGCACGGATGGTGAAATCTTGGTAAGCAGGAATAGCGATAGCGGCCAAAATACCGATAATCGCTACAACGATCATTAACTCAATTAGGGTAAAACCCTGTTGTATCTTCTTCATGTTTAGAAACCTCATTCCTAGTTTTGCAGAACCATAAGTAGCGATTTAGCTCGCTGACGTTCAGTTAATGCAAACGCCGTGCCAAAATTGCGACACCTGAGGTTAACTCTCTGAATAGACTGAGGAAACGGTATTTTCTTAGTTTATGTTGAGGGGAATTGGTGAAGTGGCCATGTGTCTTCGTCAACCCCCCTGGTCAGAATGTGACGAAAATTGTCACCTACTCCAGACCCAGTTTCTTAATCCGATACCGCAATGCACGAAAACTGATCCCCAAAGCCTTGGCTGTCGCGGTTTTATTGTATTTGTTTTCCTCCAGTGCTTTGAGAATGGCCTCCCGTTGCACGTCGTCCAGCTGGCTATTCAGCGAATCCTCGGAGACTTGCTGAGTTATGCTGGCTGTGACGGGTTCTGTAGGCTCCACATCCCCTGTATCTGACCTCAGTTGAATATCCGACACATCGATGGCCCCGGCTTCGCACAGGGTCAAGGCGCGCTCTAGAATGTTTTCCAATTCTCTCACGTTGCCCGGAAAGGCATAACCATTTAGGGCTTGTCTGGCAGAGTCATTGAGACTTGGCAGCTCAATCTGCATGGACTTGGACAGCTTTTTCAAAATGTGCTCGGTGAGCAATGGGATATCGTCCACTCTGTTTCTGAGGGCCGGAACTTCCAACTCAATGACGTTGATACGGTAATACAAGTCTTCCCGAAACTTGTTCTCTTTGACCAGCATACTTAAGTTCTTGTGGGTTGCGCTGAGGATTCTCACATCAACCGCATCTTCTTTTGCGGCGCCCACTGGTCGAACGGCCTTCTCTTGGATGACGCGGAGCAACTTAACCTGCATGTGTAGGGGAAGGTCTGCCACTTCGTCCAAAAACAAAGTGCCGCCCTCAGCCGTTGAAAACAGGCCAGCCTTGTCGGATACCGCACCGGTAAAACTTCCTTTCTTGTGGCCAAAAAACTCACTTTCCATGAGTTCCGTTGGAATCGCACCGCAGTTCACTGGTATGAACGGTTGAGCGGCCCGGGGCCCACCATCATGAATCAGTCGTGCCACCAGTTCCTTGCCGGTACCAGATTCCCCATAGATATGAACCGGCGCCTGGCTGCGAGCTACCTTGCGTATCATGGTACGTACGTGCTCAATGGCTTTGGAGTCACCGAGCAGACTCTTGCTCTGTGTATCGATGTCTTCTTTAGACTTGCCCTTAAGCTGTAATGCGGTACCCACCAATTTTCTGAGCTCGGAAAGATTGACAGGTTTAGAGACAAAATCAAAAGCACCCAGCTTAAGGGCCTGCACTGCAGACTCAACATTGCCGTGGGCGGTAATCACGGCCACTGGCACATCTGGCGTGTCTGTTTGCATCCATGCGACTAAGTCCAATCCGTTGCCGTCGGGTAAGCGCATATCCGTGAGACACAGATCAAAATGGTGGTTTTTGAGTAGTGCGCGGGCATCGGTCAAATCGTGAGCACTGGTAGCCCCAACATCCATTCCCTCCAAGGTCAAAGACAAGAGTTCGCAAATGTCAGGTTCGTCATCAATCACCAAGGCTTGAGGCTTGTCGCTCACGGGTGTTTCCTTGTGTTTGTTCGTATGCTCATGATGCGTGTTGGACCTCCCAACGAGTGGGGTCGGCGAAGATGATCCGAAACGAGCTGCCGCCGTCTTCTCTAGGATTATAAATCAGTCCCGCACGATTACACTCACAGAGTTCTCGGGCAATAAAAAGTCCAAGCCCGGTACCCTCCCGGGCGCCCGTAAAGAAGGGTTCAAAAATACGGTCCATGTTTTCCTCTTTAATACCCGGTCCGCGATCGGCGATTTCCAAGTAGGGTCGTCCGCTTGCTCTGATTCGTCCCGTGGACAACTCGATTTTTGGTTGTTCTGTCTGGTCCTTGGATTGTCCGTACTTAATCGCGTTGGTGCACAGATTCCACAGCACTTGGTGCAAGTGGCTTGGGTCCATCAATACTTGAAGATTGGGGTCTGGATGAGAGATAACCACTTGGTTGATTGAAAACTGCTCGGTGTTCAAGAATTCATCCATAAAACCTCCCAGCCACGAGGGCAACACGATTCGCTCGGGGCGTGTGGAGTCCCTGCGAGACAGTTGCAGCACATTATCAATTATGGTGCTGACCCGCTCTGAATGAGACTGAATGATTTCTGTTAAGCGCTTTTCGCTGGGCCCAATTTGTTCAGATTCCGCCAACAGTTGCCCCGCATGACTGATGGCGCCGACAGGATTTCGAATTTCATGGGCAATACTCGCACTTAAGCGCCCCAGGGACGCTAGTTTGGATTGCTGCACCCGCTCTGACAGCAGGGTCGTGTCTTCCATAAAAATAATGGTGCCAATGCTTTTTACATCGCCAAGTGCTGCAAAGTGTGGAATCACGCGAGAGGACTTGTCCGCAGAAAGAATGGTGGTTTGTTGTAGAGAGTCCTGATTGTGTTTTTGCCAGGCTTGCCATTTTTGATAGAGCTCAGGAGCGACTTTGGCTAAGGGTTGCCCGATGACATCGCCGCCGGTGCCTAAGTATTGAGCCGCGGACTCATTGAGCAGGCGAATACTCTCGTTGGCATCCACCACCAAAATACTCTCACGTAGGCGTTGGACTATGTGAGCGTTGAGTTGGGCGAGATTCTCAAGATCGATTCCACGACGTTCGGCCAATGCCTCACTTTCTCTGACTCTGGTGCCTAGCCAGTTGCCGGCTCCTGCCAAGAAGAACAACACCACACCGGATAGTCCGGTTTGGGTGTAGTCAGCCAAGGTGCTTTCATTGGCCGACAGCTGGGTAAAAAAGTTTTGTAACAGCAGACCGATACTGGCAATGGCAGCGAACAATATTGCAGATCGAAACGGCAAGATGAGACTTGCTGCTCCAATGGGAATAAAGAGTAAAGAGGCTAGCCCACTTTGGATTCCGCCGCTGGCGTGGAGCAAGGTGATCACTGCGATCACATCCACCACCAGATGCCCAAAAGCGTGAAACGTAGGGTCGCTGTATCGACGAGCACCCAACACCGTTGTGATCACGGCGAATACCAGATAGATCAAGGTGCCACTTAGGAACACAGCCGGGTAGGCGTTGCCTACCACCCGTGGTGTTTGACTGACCACGAAAATCGTCAGTAAAACCATCGCCGTCATTAGACGATAAATGTTCAACAGACGCAGTATTCGCCAACTCAAGTCTGCGTCGGCGCTATGGGTCTGGGTATTCTCCGGCGTAGTGTCGGACATGGGCGGCTATTCTACCGTCAAGTGGTGCTGATTCTGTAAATATTTCAACGGTGGAAAGATAGTATGTAGCCTTAAGCCAGGTTAACATTCCCTGGCACCACAATAACTCCCGAGGATAAGGGGTATGAACCTA
>JBCCFQ010000325.1:0-5111 GCA_039029655.1 Pseudomonadota bacterium
ACACTATTCTTATACCTTTGAGAGTAGCCCAGACGGTAGCGAAAACGCTACACGTCTGGGACTTTTTTGATGGGAATTAAGGATTGATAAAGATATTACGTAAAACCGTAGCATCTGCAGCGTCACGAATCTGCAACAAATGTTGGCGTGTCTGGCTATTTTGTACGAGTGCTGCGATTTCAGATACACCGTTTCCAGTAAAGTCTTCAAAGGAGCGGTACACCAAACCAGGTACCCACGGCGGTCCAATTAAAAACGTATTGTTGACCAAGGTACCCGTCGGAGCGTTTCTCACTTGGGCTAAGGCTTGGCCATCGGACAAACGAGCACTCAACACGCTAAGGTTCGAGTCTCCATTGTTATCGATGGACTGCATGGCATTCAGTTGAGTACCCCATGCAGGCATAGGCAACGGGAAGTGATTGCGCACGAAATTGTTGCCAATGGAATCTCGAATTTGAATGACCTCTAACATATCCGTGTTTCGGGACATTCGCGTTGCAATATCCCAGACACCATCACCACTGGCGTCTCGTATGACCCGCATTTCTCTCGGTGTGAAACCAAAACCCAATGGGAAGACGTTTCTGACCAGCGTGCCATCCGCCGCACTTCGTATCTGCACAATGGTCAATTGGTCAGCCGTTCTTTGTGCCAACACCGCGATACCCGGCACTCCGCCGCCAATATCAGGCACGATCTCCAAAGAGATCGGGAACCAACCAAAACCCAGTGGGAAGACGTTTCTTATCAGTGTGTTGTTAGACGCATCCCTGAGTTGAACGATCATAAGCCCACTGGTGTTGTTCATGGCTAACGCTGCAACACCATAACCACCACCGGTACCCACATTGGGGACGGCTTCAACCTCCAACACCGCCCAAGCAGCCGATAAGGGGAAGATGTTTCGAATCAAAGCGCCATTGCTGGGGTCCTTGATTTGGACAATGCTAAGTCCGTCACTACGACGACTACCCCATAGCCCGATACCCGGACCACCCGTCGGCGACAATCCTGGATAGACCGTAATACCATTGGCACCAAAATCCGGGTTTAGGTATCTCACTGTATTCAACAATGCACCGGACATTGCGTCGTTGACCTGTACTTCAATGGTTTCATCCACAGTACCCGACACCTGATCCACTTTCATGATTGCCGCTTCATTGGCACTGCTACCGCCAAAGTTGGGCACTTCTCGTAAATCCGTGACGGCGAAAAAGCCAACGGTTATGGTCACGGTGTCTTCCGCCATACCACCTTGATTGTCCGTCACGATCAAAGTTACGACATGAACGCCACGGTCGAAATTGACGGTGGGATTGGAACCCGTGGCAATGGTTTGTCCGTTTTCTTGCCAGTCGTAGGAAACGATCTGCCCATCAGGGTCCATGGACAAACTTCCATCCAGTGTCACATCTTCTGATCCATCGTTGTCGGAATCGGAAACAAACTGAGGTGTTCCAGCTTCAGCAATCGGGTCTTGGTTAGCACCCAAAGCAATTATGTTGTCGATGCCAATGCTGGAGTTCACCTCCTGGCCACGCCAGTCTTCAGCAGACTGTTGAATGATGCGCATCTCTGCCACACTGGAAAGGACATCCGTTTGGCTTAGAATACCTCCCACGTTAGCCATGGCTCCATCGGAGATATCGAATGTTAGGGTGTGCCATTGCTGATCCGCGGCAACCAATTGTGCCGCCGTTACATAGCGGTTGCTATTTATTGATTCGCCAAGACCCAATCGAATAGCCACGGCACTGTTGTTCTCATTAAACACATCTACTTGTATTGATGTGATTCCGGCAGCTATAAAGTCACCGGTCCATTGACTTCGGTTAAAGACGGCCTGACGACCACCAGCACCACTCATTCCATCCGATGTGATCCGCATAAAGGCATCATTTAGGCCGGTGGGGCCACCGGTCGGGATCACAACCGGTGGGTTGCGGCTTTGCGGGCCTTCCCGCCAGTTATCGAGCCCCAACTCAAAGTCATCGGACTGTCCGACGGTTTGTGCATTCGCGCTGGCAAATGCCCCAAGCGCAATCAGTAAGGCGATACAACATTGCATTCCAATCTTTGGCATCTTCCTAGTCCTCATTACTAATAGCTGTTGGATACAGCTGGGCCAACCAGTGAATCACTATAACGCAAATGTAAAAAAATCTGGTTAAGATTCCCCCGTGAATCCGCTCGTGGCTACGTGTTTACCCTAGCGGAAATTCTAATAGTTTAGGCCGTGACGGTTGACCACCAAACCCAGTCGATCCGTTTCCGCCAATACAATATTATAGATCCAGGCCTCTTCTCCAAGAGTCCAATGGGCTAAGGCCCTAAAGGCTGCTTCATGACCTAATTTCTCAGTCATAGCTTGATACTCTAAATATCCCGCCAGCAGACTTACATAACCATTGGTAGGCACATCCACCGGTATATCTGGGTAGATTTGCCTCAGTTCCTGTACGGCAGCCTGGGTCGATACCGGATCAAAAGACAAAAACCAGCGCAGCTGCGCGTTGAGATAGGTAGCCAACAGCAATTCTTTTTGATAACGATGTCGTGCATTCAAACTCAATACCGGCCTGGCTTTTATGTCTCCCCGATCGTTGATCAGTACCGTTTTAGTATAAGCCCACTTGTCCAGTTCATGTTCGCCTATCAATGCAATCAGTGTGTCGGCCGTGGCTTGTTCCGCGGACGAACCGTGCTGAAGAATGAAGTTAATGTCAGCGACATTATTTGATGGTTGAGCTTTCACTCGGTTCCACATCAAACTGGCGATACGCCACTGCTCCTGGTCTCTTCGTAGATGCATTAAATATTTCTCATTAAGCTGGGCTGCTGGTCGACCATTTCTCCATCTGACCCAACCTTTTCGTTCACCACGATTGAGGGCGAGGCCCTCGGTGACCTCAGTACTCACAGACGTAAGTTCAAAATCCAACTCAGCTTCAGCAAAACCTTCTCTAAATCGTCGTTCAATCTCCTCCCGCCCAACAACAACCTCCTCACCTGGCGGCAAAAGTACCGCATCCTCCGTGAATAGCCTTGCAGCAGCCCCAGCATCACCACGACGGTCCGCTTGAATGAGGTTGTTCAATACCGTGTCGATGAGTTGCTTTTCCACTTCCGGGTCATGGACTGGCTCAGTCTCTGGCAACGTAGCTTTTTGTGGAGTACAGGCCGTAAGGCTTAAGCCAAACAAGACCACAAACAAACGCCCTATCGGGTTTACAACCATGCAACCTCTTTATCAGACATACTTTGTTTTGTTGAGTAGAACCGTTACTTCAGTCTTAAGGCACTATGGCGAAATTTCGAATCACGTTGCCAGCGGCACCATCACGTACTTGCACCAACCGACTGGCATTGTTTGTATTGTTCACAGTCACTGCGATTTCCGGCACACCGTTACCATTAAAGTCAGGTATTACCGAAAACTCGTTATCAGCAACCCAAGGCGGGCCTAAGAAGAAGATATTTCTTATGACGCCACCGTTGGTTAAGTTACGTTCCTGCACCAAAATCTGACCATCACTGTCGCGGCTAGATAGAATCGCCAGCGCAGCTTCCCCGCTATTGTCGATAAAATCAAAGGCCCGGGTAGTCCATCCACCCGCCCCTGCCCCAATGGGGTACACGTTTCGAACTAAGGCATTGGTGGCTGCATCACGAACCTGGATAATCTCCAAACCATCTGCGTCGCGACTCATGCGGACAGCTAACTCTTCGACACCATTGCCGTTTTGGTCCGGGACCACTTTGACTTCATCAGCACTCCATCCAATACCTAATGGAAAAACATTTCGCACCAATGAGCCGTCGGTGGCATTTCGGACCTGAATGATGACCAAACCATCGGCGTTACGGGTAGCCACAACACCCAAAGCCGGCGTGCCATTGTTGTCCAAAACAACGATATCTTGTGCTGACCAACCAAATCCTAGGGGATTGATGTTTCGAATCAAGGCGTTGTTGGATGGATCACGAATCTGGACAATCATCAATTGGTCGCCTAAGCGTCTTGCTAAAGTGGCAACACCATGACCGGTCATTTTGGGCACAGCGTCCCCGGAAGCCGCATTGGTCAAACCAGGAACAACCACGACCTTAACCAAGTTCCAATTTCCACTCAGTGGAAAAAGATTACCCACCAGCACCGAACCTGCCGCATCCTTTAACTGGATGATGGGTAAGTTGTTGTTAACGCCCACCGCCACGACACCTACCGCAGTCCCACTGGCCCCCAGTCCAGGTACTGTGATGACCTGACGTGCGTCGAAATCGGCATTTAAGAACAACGGCCGATTAATCAGTGTTCCCGTAGTGGGATCATTAACCTGCACACGATACGCGCCGGAATTGGAAGGAATCAATGTAGCGAGCTCGTTGGACGCGTTTTGATTGATTCGTTCGGCCACACTTATCATGGCCGGTGAGAAGTCATACACCGTCACTATCTTTTGGTGTATGTCTCTAAAACCAGTACCGGCATTGTCAAATCCTGGTGTTGCATTGCTATAACGAGCGGAGTCATCGTCGATATCCACGCCCAAAATGTATTCACCTGGCTGAGATAAGGTGATGGTACGCTGGGCGTTTCCGGATGAACCACCCAGATTAACAATGGTCTCCCCCTCCGTGGGCAGATGAAAAACAACGCTGGCGTTGTCACCTTCTGCATCCCCCGTGACGTTGGCCGATACTGTCACGTTCAACGGCGCCTGGCCCTTAACTTTGCTAAACGAAACGGTACCCGTCGGTGGTGCGTTGAATGTTTCAGGGTTGGTTGCCAAGGTAAAGGGAATGGTAGCGATTCGCTGACCATTGAGTATCACATGTATAGACCAATCACCGGGTAAATAACGCGCGGTTAACTGACTAAACAAAGCATTGCTGGTTCGAACACAGATCTGGGCATTACAGGCGCCATCATCAAACGACGATTCCCCGATGACTCGTCCACTGCCGTCCACGGCAACCGCATACAACTCCTGATTCAGATTGGCGTCGGCATCCAAACGCATAAAGGCAAACAATCCATCGTCAGCATCAGTGAATTGAGTAATGACATTTCCATTTTGTTGAATGATCCGAATGTTGCTGAC
>JBCCFQ010000326.1:0-5109 GCA_039029655.1 Pseudomonadota bacterium
AATTGGATCGTGCTGATTCAGGATATTGTGTAACAGACAACGCGGGTGGCGTTTGGGGGCCGTTTGATCTGATACTCGATGCGTCAGGTAGAAACTCTGAACTTATGAAGTATTCCGAGACCCCACCTCGAATCCGACCATTAAAGTGGGGCGCCTTGTGGACCACCTTAAGATGGCCTGAAGATCCGACCTTTGCGGCAAACACTTTGTCTCAGCGATATCAAAAGGCCCACACCATGATTGGTGTCTTGCCTCTGGGTGCCATGCCCCAAGATAGTCGTTCTCATCTGGCCTTTTTTTGGTCTCTTAAAGTGTCTGAATATGATGCTTGGCGGCGCCGAGGGCTAAAGCCCTGGAAGACAAGAGTGCTGGATGTTTGGCCGGAAACTAAGGTGCTTCTTGAGCAGATTGGCGCCGAGGATCAGTTGGAGTTGGCCCAGTACAGTCATCACACTATGGGCCGACCCTACGGGCCAGGTGTGGTGTTCATTGGTGATGCCGCCCACGCCACCAGTCCCCAGTTGGGACAGGGCGCCAACATGGCGTTGCTGGATGTGTATGCGTTTGCTAATGCGATGGCTCGGTATTCCGGTAACTTAAACGCTGTGGCACGAGACTATGCAGCCCGTCGGCGCTTCCATATACGATTGTTTCAGGCCTTGAGTTTGTTCCTAACGCCGTTTTATCAATCCGACAATCGTCTTCTGGCTTTGTTTAGGGACACCTTGTTTGATCCTGGGAGTCGGATTCCATTTGTCTCGAAACTGGTGGCGGGCATGATTGCAGGTACATTAGGAAATCCGTTCAAACCAAGGGATGATTGATTTTAACCCGCTCTCGAACTTCGAGCCGCCAGCAACAACGTAACAAAAGCCCACAAGGCAGTGGCCGTTAAAAACACTGCCAAGGCACGTTGTTCTGGATTGGCAAAGCTCTCCATGATGCCCATCACCACGTAGACAATACTAAGCATGCAGGCTCCGCCCAAGGTCTTGGGGTTTCGTCGCCATAAACCAGGCAGTATGACCAGCAGTGGCACAACCAGTCCTACCGTCAGCAGCCAATGGTCTCGTACAAACGTGGTGACCACCACCAACAACAGTCCCAATACGGGGATTAAGGGATTGGGGGCTTGCGTGTTCATTGGTTTAGTCTTGTCGCAAAGCTGGCCACTCGGTGCCCCAAGGCTTGGGCCAGCTCCTGCTCGTGGCCACTGAGCTTGTTGCTTTGACGCGAGCCGTTGCCGGCAACATGGGAGGCGCCATAGGGTGTGCCACCGGTTTGAGTATCGTTGAGGGCGGCGTTGGTATAGGGAAGACCTACCAAAAGCATCCCGTGATGTAACAGGGGCAGCATCATGCTCAACAGCGTACTCTCTTGTCCGCCATGCATACTGCCGGTGGAGGTGAATACCGCACCCGGTTTACCGCTTAAGTCCCCGCTGAGCCAGACACCGCTGGTTTGATCGATGAAGTGTTTCAGCGGTGCTGCCATGTTGCCAAAGCGAGTCGGGCTGCCCAGCACCAAAGCGTCGCATTGGCGCAAGTCTTCGGATTTCGCGTAGATTGGACCGTCCTGAGGAATTTCGTCTCCACGAGCCTCGTGGTCTGTTGATACGGCGGGTACTGTGCGCAGCTTGGCGCTTACTCCGGACACCTCTTCGACACCCCGGCATACCCGCCTAGCCAGCGCCTCTGTTGAGCCATGTTGGCTGAAATACACCACCAGAACCTCAGTCAAGGTCACAGACCTCCAAGACTTGCTCCGGTGGTCGGCCGATTCTGGCCCCGGAATCTGTGAGCAGAATGGGTCGTTGTAGCAGTATGGGGTTGTCAACAATGGCGTGTATGAGTTGATCTTCCGTCAGACTTTGGTCAGCCAGACCAAGTTCTTTAAAGGGTGCTTCACCGGATCTAAGTATGTCTCGCACCGGTAGAGCAAGTTTGGAACTAAGTTCTTTTATTTCAGAGGGCTGTAGGTCATTCTTCAAGTACTCCTTAACTTCGAAATCTACACCTTTTTCTGTCAACAATGCCAGCGTGCTGCGTGATTTTGAGCACCGTGGATTGTGATAAAGCCTCGCTTTCATGTGTGCCTCCCTAAGCTAGCTTGACGGTAGGGTATCCCCTTGTTACGTTTCTTTATTGCCACAGCGTTGGCCCCGTCGACCAAAACCAATAACACAACAAAATATGCGTCGAAAGCTTTTTGTCATTATTGTCCTGGTGCTCGCCGCCGGTGCTTGTACCACATCACCTCCCGTGCAGGAGATGAGTGACGCGCGGCAGGCTATTATGGCGGCAGAAGAAGCGGGGGCCAACGAGTTTGCGCCGAGTTCTTTGCAAGCCGCCAGGGACTACCTCAAAAGTGCGGAAACAAAACTTAGACGTAAGGCTTATCACGGTGCCCGCCTGGATGCCATGGACGCTCGCCGCAAGGCCTTAGAAGCCCTCAATAAAGGTCAGTAACTCAAAAGCAAACTCGTGACTGAGGTAGCAAAACAATGCTGGGTTTCAGGTCGGGTGCAAGGCGTGTTCTTTCGTGAGTCTACCCGACGTGAGGCAGAACGCCTTGGCTTACGCGGGGAAGCGGTGAATTTGTCTGACGGGCGCGTTTCAGTGGTGGTTGCGGGTGACTCAGTGCCTGTGAAGCAGTTGATTACCTGGTTGCATCAGGGACCCCGAACGGCGAAGGTGGATACGGTTGTTGTGGAAGACCATTCCGGTGCCGTGCCACAGGGGTTTCGAACCGGTTAACCCCAATTACTGCCTGAACCACTTTCGACTCAAAGCGTTCAACACTTTGTCTGAATACACTCGTCGCCCGACGCTGCCGTTGTATCGCGCCAGTGCTTTGGGGAGATTCCCTTTTTCCTTATTCAGATAAAACCTAAGAATTGTGCAGCCCATTCTTAGGTTGGTGTTGATATTGAACAAGTTGTCGTTGGGTCTTCCAATTTCGTCCAACCAGAACGGCATAACTTGCATCAAGCCCCGGGCGCCCGCGTAGCTAATGGCGAATCGGTCAAAATTACTTTCAACCTGGATCACCGCCAATACGAGTTCCGGCGGTAGCTCGGCGCGGCTGGCCTCCAAATGCACTCGCTTCAGAATATGTAAGCGTTCATCGGTATCTGGAACCTGACGGGCGAGCCGGCTGGACATGTCAGATAACCACACTTCGGCGTGGAACCGGTCCTCGAAACTGGAGGCATCCTCTATAGCGTCTCGTAACGCCCGTTTAAGCTCTGGATCTGGAGCTGTGCTGTCGGCGACACTCAGGTTTGCTAAAAAAACCAAACCTAAGGTCATAAGTAGCTGATTCATAGAAATCTAACATTTCTAGCTATTTATGGCTCAAACTTAAATCTTTTCTGCGAGAAATGAAAGCAAATCCGTCATCGAAACGTCTTCGCCGGTGCCGCTCTGACGGTGCTTGTACTCCACATAGTTGGCGTCCAATCCTCGTTCACCCAAGACCAAGGTGTGAGGGATCCCAATGAGTTCCATATCTGCAAACTTCACCCCGGGTCGAGCAGCTCGGTCGTCCATGAGGACGTCGTAGCCTGCGTTTTTCAGATTCTCGTAAAGCCCATCAGCGGCCTCTTGGAGACGCTGGGACTTGTGGGCGTTAATGGTGACCAAGGCAATTTGAAACGGCGCTAGGGCTGCGGGCCACACGATGCCTTTGTCATCATGGCTTTGCTCGATAGCGGCCGCGACAACTCGGGTGATTCCGATGCCGTAGCATCCCATGGTGAGGATGCGATGTTTACCGTCTTCAGCCAGTACACCGGCGTTTAGAGCCTCGCTGTAAAGGTCACCAAGGTCGAAGATGTGTCCAACCTCGATACCTCGTGCAATAGAGAGGGTCCCCTGGCCATCGGGACTTGGATCTCCATTTTGTACGTTGCGCAAATCACAGGAGACAAAGTCGCCCACATCCCGCGCCCAGTTCACACCGGTGTAGTGATGTCCTTTTTCGTTGGCGCCACACACAAAGTCGGAAAGGCCAGCAGCGGCGTAGTCCACAAAGCACTTGCAGGACAAGCCAATGGGTCCCACGTAGCCAAGCTCGGCCCCTAAAGCCTTGGCCACCAATTCGGGTGCCGCCATGGTCAACGGTTTTGCTACTTCCGGAATCTTTTCTGCCTTGATGGCATTGAGTTGGTGGTCGCCACGCACCATCAATGCAACCACTGAACCGTCTTTCTCGCCTTTCACAAGCAGGGTTTTGAGACACTGAGCGGGCGTCAGGTCCAAATAGTTGGCCAACTTCTCAATGGTCTTTGCATCCGGCGTATGAACCTTGGTTAGGGTTTCAATCGCTTGTTGGGGTTCGGTGCCGGGTAAGGTCTCGGCCAATTCAACGTTGGCGGCATAGTCACTTTGATCGGAAAAGGCGATGGCGTCTTCTCCGGAATCTGCCAGGACGTGAAACTCGTGGGACAATGATCCACCAATGGATCCACTGTCTGCGCGCACGGCACGAAAGTTAAGTCCCAGTCGCGAAAACACGTTGCTATAGGCTTTATGCATGCGGTGATAGGTTTGGGTGAGGGATTCCTGATCCAGGTGAAATGAATAGGCGTCCTTCATAACGAATTCTCGAGATCGCATCACGCCAAACCGGGGTCTTATTTCATCTCTAAATTTGTTCTGAATCTGATAAAAATTCACCGGTAGCTGTTTGTAGCTTTTGACTTCCCGACGCACGATGTCAGTGATGATCTCTTCGTGGGTGGGGCCGTAGCAAAAATCTCTATCATGTCTGTCTTTGATACGTAACAGCTCCGGGCCATACTTTTCCCAACGTCTCGACTCTTGCCACAAGTCCGCTGGTTGAATGGTGGGCATGAGTAATTCCATGGCGCCGGCGGCATTCATTTCTTCTCGCACCACTTGCTCCACCTTTCTCAAGACCCGTACCCCCAGAGGTAGCCAGGAATACAACCCGGAAGCCAAGGATTTGATTAGTCCAGCACGAAGCATGAGTTGATGGCTGATGATCTCTGCATCAGCGGGAGCTTCTTTCTGGGTAACCAGGTGGTATTGAGAGACACGCATTGAAAATAGCCTGAAGTTGAGAAACTCAAATTGTAGCTCAACC
>JBCCFQ010000327.1:0-5106 GCA_039029655.1 Pseudomonadota bacterium
CTCATCTGTACTTTCTTCCACTTGGATTTTGGTATCAGCATCGGCATCTTGAAGGGTGGTAGAGACACTGCCGTCTTTAAGTTCTAACCAAGTACCACTTGTCCGAAACCAAAAACTTTCTGTCGTTGTATCGAATACCAATAGACCGGTGGGAGCAGTTTAAAAAAATAAATATAGGCGGGCATCAGCAATCGCTCCCAAAAGGATTGCATACGTAACTCAGCCATCAGTGATAAGAAATCGAGACGTTCTTGATGAAGTTTTTCTCGCATAGACAATAAGACACCATCCATCAATCCAATGTCTGCATCCATCAGCAAGGTCAATTCGGTATTCACCGACTGCGTGCCTTGCTCCAAGGCCCACATTTTACCTGCCCAACCCTCAGGCAGCGGTTCCCCGTCTATGATTTGTAGGTCTAAGCCGTCAACACTTCGGGCAAGCTCTGCCGTTCCGTCGTCCGAGTTATCATCAACAACAATAACCTTGATACCCGGACCCTGATGAACAATACGCGCCAAAGTGTCAGGAAGAGACTCCGCCTCGTTGCGCGCGGGTATAACCACAGTGATGTCGGATAAATCACCATTGACCTGAATGGCTGTGTCGGCTTGCAAACGTTCCCTCGTCCTGTGGGCCTGCCATGGAACCAACAACAAACCAACCCAGGCAAATGCAGCGAGGGCAGTGAGAATCAGCACGCTTTTCCTTTAAGCCACGAAAAAAAGAAAGCTAAACGTCCCTTTCAGCTGTCGTTTCTCTTACCAATGCTAGACAGCGGCACGCTGACTGAGTGACCTGCGGCACTACCGTCGTACAAAACCGGTAGATCCGGGGCCATGGTGCCTTCAAGTTTGGGACCAAACAAAAAACTACGCAGAGCAGTCACAGGCCTGGCAAAGGTATCCTCTACCGCGGTGCCTTCGTAACCACAGTGGGCCATACAGTTGTCGCACTTAGGATTCCGCCCAGTCCCATAAGCGTCCCAGTCCGTATCTTCCATTAATTCCTTAAAGGATTTGGCGTAGCCGTCATCCACCAGTAAGTAACAAGGTTTTTGCCAACCGAACAGGTTATAGGTTGGATTGGCCCATGGCGTACATTGGTAACTTTGGTTGCCCGCCAAAAAATCCAGAAACAAACTAGACTGATTAAATCGCCACTTACTCTTTCGCGTTTTTCCAACGCGGAAAATATCGCGAAACAAGTTTTTGCTTTCGGTACGCTGGAGAAACACGTTTTGATTAGGCGCGTGCTGGTAACTATAACCAGGGGAAATGGTGACGCCTTCTATACCCATACCCATTACGGTGTCAAAAAAGTCTGCCACTTGTTCTGGGTTTTCGCCATTAAACAACGTACAGTTAATATTGACCCTGAATCCTCTAGACGTAGCCAACTTGATGGCATTGATGGCTTTGTCGTAGACGCCTTTTTGGCAAACAGACTCATCGTGTCGTTCCTCGTCGCCATCTAAATGGATGGAAAACGTCAGATAAGGCGACGGCTCGTATTCATCAATGTGTTTTTTGAGCAAAATCGCGTTGGTGCACAAATAGAGAAATTTCTTGCGTTCCGCAATACCGCGAGCAATGGCGGGCATGCCTTTGTGAATCAGAGGTTCGCCACCAGCAACCGATACCACGGGTGCTCCACACTCATCCACAGCCTTAAGTGCGTCTTCCACACTCACTCGTTGCTTTAGAATGTCTTTCTCGTAGTCAATCTTGCCACATCCTGCACAAGCCAGATTGCATTGAAACAAGGGCTCTAGCATGAGAACCAGGGGGTACTTTTTTTCTCCCCGTAGTTTCTTGCCAATGATGTATTTGGCAACGGAATATTTCTGAATAAAAGGAATCGACATCTATCTCTCTCCTAGAGACCAAACTGTTCACGAACATACAACTCGCGAACTCTGGCCCACTCCAACTTAAACCACGGGGTAAAACTGTCTGGATCTTGCTCCATCTCTTGGTCTAGCTGCATGGGACTGATGTAACGCATCTCGTCTACTTCATTGACATTGGCGTGGGGAACATCGGAGCTTTGTCCTGCGTATACCCAACAAAACTCGTGTTCTGCACCTATGTCTAGATAAGGGGCGTGATAAACAAACTTATACAAGAATGTCAGATCCGTACTGAGACCCAACTCCTGCTCCAAACGCCGGTCAACAGCATGCTCCATGCTCTCGCCCTCGCGAGGATGGCTACAACAACTGTTGGACCAAAACATCGGCCACAATGGCTTGTGACTGCTTCGACGCTGTAACAACAACTCTCCTGCGTCATTGAAGATGAATAAAGAAAAGGCCCGATGTAATACGCCGTCACCCAAGTGACAGTCGGTCTTACTAGAAACGCCAATCTCCCTATCATTCTCATCCACCAGAATCAGTTGTTCTGATCCCGATGAAACCACTTCATCCCGCATCGGGGCATTACTCACCAACCTTAACCTCCATTGCTTCATACCCAGCATTCTTGATCGCCTTAGCAATCTCCGCCGAATTACCATCGGCCAACGCCACTATCGAACCACCACCGCCGCCGCCGGTGAGCTTGGCCCCAAGGGCTCCGTTTGTGCGTGCAATCTGCACCAACTCTTCCAGTTCCCAGCTCGATACCTGAAGGGCATTCAGCTGACCGTGACAGACATTCATGAGTTGTCCTAGTTGGCGAACGTCACCTGCCGCAATGGCTTCGACAGCATGTAGCGTAATTCGATCAATTTCATCGAAAATTCTTTCATACAAGTCTGGATCTTGTTGCCAGGCTGCCCGGACATCGGCCACGGTCTTAGCTGTTAGACTACGCACGCCGCTAATGCCAACAACCAGTTCCAAAGGCTTAGCCATTTCTATGGGCTGCATAATGGGTGGCTCACCGCGCCTGAACAACACCGTTTCCCCAAAGGTTGCCAAGGTATTGTCGATACCAGAGGGCGTGCCGTGGGCGATTTTCTCAGCCTCAAACGCAAGATTGCTCACTTCGGCATCGCTGAGCTTCAATTGAAAATGCTGATCCAGCGCTCTAACGATGGCCACCGCCACGGCCGCAGAACTGCCAAGACCCATGGCCCGCGGTACATTCGGATACACCTCAATGATCATATTTCGGTCAAGAAGACCCAAAGTTTCCAAAATGCGTGCCGCTGGCTTCTCAAAGGACTGTCGATCCTGAGGTCGCCTATGCAATCGATGCTCCACATCCCAACGAGGGATCAAAAAGTGCAACCCATTCTCGCACTCACGAATCCTCGCCTGCACCGCTAAAGGAATCGGTGCCGCCAATGCGTGACGACCGTAAACCACAGAATGTTCACCCAGCAGAATCACCTTTGCGTGGGCGGTTGCAAACTCTTCGCCTCGGTGCGCGGCCAGATCATCTTTGGATCGCTCAACCCCCTTGCTTTCGATGCTCTGGATCAGCTCCTTGGCTTTCCAAACTTTGATTTCCCCAGACTCAATGAGATTTTCAACCACTAAGTCGAATACTTCTTCACTAGCGCCAGCGGCGGATGCCACTGTGCGCGCGTGTAAAGTCATATGACCCTTCTGAATACCGTCGGTTGCCAAGGCGCGAATGGCCGCAAAGTTCTGAGCTAATCCCACAGCCGCCATGAGTTCCGCCAACTCTTTGGCCGAGTCCACACCCAGCATGCGTAAATTTACCGCCACCGTGGGATTTGACTGAAGTGGGCCACCCACAATACCGACTTTTACGGGAAGCTCTATCTCACCGACTAAATCCCCATTGTCTGCTTTGTACCATTTGGTCAACGAGGTGTACTGACCTGAACGTGCGGCGTAAGCATGGGCGCCCGCTTCCAGCGCACGCCAATCGTTGCCGGTGGCCAAGGCAAGAGAATCAACACCATTCATAATGCCCTTGTTGTGGGTAGCTGCACGATAAGGGTCAACACGTGCCAGCTCGCTGGCGATGATCACGCCATCGCGCACCGCCTCCCCGCTGTGAGACTTACTAGCAAGATTCGCGACCGGGATACGGCAGCTGGCCTTGGCTAATGCTCGATCCGTCAAATTCGACAGAATACGCAAAAAGACCTTTCCGTCCGCGATGCGCTCAATGAGAGGGGCGATCCCTTCGCACATGGAATTAATTGCATTGGCACCCATGGCGTCACAGGTGTCTACCAAAATGTGCACCACCACCATGTCACCGACTTCTTCTGAAGTGTGGATAAAGACCTCTAGATCCTTCGCCCCACCACCTCGGGTCACCATGCGTGGATTCATGCCATTGGCCAGAGTTAGGATTTCGTCTTTTTGGTTCAGAATCTCTGTTTTTGCCCGAGCCGGGTCTGCCAAATCCACCAGTTGTATTTGGCCGATGAGCAATGACTCATCACTCTTGGCGTCAAATCCACCGTTCTTGCGCACCACTTTTGCCGCAGAACTTAACGCCGCAACAATCGAAGGCTCTTCCACGACCAGCGGAATCACATAGTCCTTTCCATTGACCAAGAAATTTAAACCCAGTCCCACCGGCAACCCCATAACACCGATGACGTTTTCGATCATCTTGTCAGCGCCGCTGATGTCCAGGGTGTGGGCGCCGGAGCTTAAGGATTTGAAATCCGCCGACGAAATAAGGCCTTTGTCGCGGACTTTTCTGACTCTCTCCGCCACGGACAGCTTATAAAATTCTGGAATACAGGATCGTTCCACTATCGCTCCCTAAAGAATCCTTGGGTTTCCAAAAAAACCGCGGCATTCTACTGACTTTTCCCACAACAATGAACTAGTAAAACCCACTAAACTTGCGTTTCCGACACCAATTCTTTGGGAACCTCAACTTGCCAACGGGTGTATCTGTTTCTTTGATCAGTTATCTCTTGAACAGGCAGTCCGCGACCGGCGAGATTAAACAAGGTTGTGATGGCACGGTCATGCTTCACAGATGCATTCGTGGCCCAAACCGTCGCCTTCACTGCTCGTCGCGATATTTTCACTTCCTGCCCAGCAGAAAAACCTGGATTACCGTGAATTCTCTTTAGGGTCAGTATTGCCAACCCGATAGCCCAAAGACAAAACCGCCGTATTCCGGTTTCATCAGTGGGAATGTAAAGGGTATAGCGAAG
>JBCCFQ010000328.1:0-5096 GCA_039029655.1 Pseudomonadota bacterium
CCGCAAGTCGCCCCCAATCGAGTCTCTTCTCGGACCCGTCGATGCTTGAAGCGGACACGCTGGCCTTTTTGATTACTGGACGACCCATTGATCAAGCGGGCAGTCAGGAAGGTGGGCAAATTGTCAGTGCGGCGCTTGCGTTAGGGGTTTCCAACAACATCGCTACTCAGGTGCAAACCGCCTTAGGCTTAGATCAGCTGACGCTCACGGGTACTGGAGAAGATGGGCAAGTGTTGGCCGGCAAGCAGTTGGGGCGACGCCTGTATCTACAATATGCCTTTGGAATTTTTGACAAGATTGGCAGCGTCCTGCTTCGTTACCAACTCACCGACCGTTTAACCTTCGAATCGGAATCCGGAGCTGAACAGTCTTTGGATCTAATCTATTCCGTTAAAAAACCCTAACCACTAGAAACGCTAGTCGAGGGAAACTCAAGTTTTTCGCCGCGCCGCCGATGATGAGTCATACATCAAAAAGGGCAGGTCTGTGGCTTTAGAAGATAAGCATCCCCGTTTTTCACTGGGATTCGGCGACACCACTCGGCTGTTATGGCCGTATGTGCGTCGCAATTTCATGGAACAAGTGAAAGGGATCTGGTTCATTGTTGTCTATCTGATTTTGTTTCAGCTGCTGGTCTTGCACCTTCCACTGGTGTACGCCGGTATGATCTCGCTAGGGATACTTGTCGTCGCAGTCGGTTTGATGTTCTTTATGGAAGGCCTCCGACTGGGACTGATGCCTTTGGGGGAAGTGATTGGCAGCGAGTTACCCAAACATAGCAAAATGCCCATCATCCTCGGGTTTGCCTTTCTGTTGGGGGTAGGAGCGACCTTTGCGGAACCCGCCATCGCAGTACTTAAAGCCGCGGGCAGTGGTGTTCAGCCCAGCGAAGCGCCGTTGTTGTTTAGTCTGCTAAACGACTATTCGGGACAACTTGTGGGCTCCGTAGGGGTTGGCGTCGGTCTGGCCGTATTGATCGGAATTTTGCGTTTTTTTTACGCATGGCGATTGAAGTATTTGGCCATTCCCGCCGTTGGTTTTCTCTTAGCGCTATCGTTGTTCTTTAGCCAAGTTGACCATCTTAATGATGTACTGGGTCTCGCATGGGACTGTGGTGCTGTTACTACCGGCCCTGTCACCGTACCTCTGGTATTGGCTTTAGGGATTGGTGTGTGTCGTGTCGTGAGTAGTAGCTCCGGCAGCGGTGGTCATACTGGATTTGGTATCGTCACATTGGCATCGTTGTTTCCTATTCTGGCAGTGCTGTTACTAGCACTGTTCCACTATAGCGCTCAAGATTATTACGGCGCTAAAAACTATCCTTCGTCCGCAACAACTGTAGCGAACATGGAAGAAACCGTAAACTCACCGGAACGCCGTCGCAAGAGCGTAGCGGTATCGGAGGTTGAGTTCGAAGACTATCTGGCTTCAGGAGAGTTGCCTGACAGCCATGACTTAACATTTGAGGGCGGCACGGCAACCCTGGTTGACGGTGAAATCGTCATCAGCGACCCTAGTGTTGTCATCAAGAAAGTACCCGACCGGGAAATGAGATTGTTCGGTGACAAGTACTGGGGTGCAAACCACGGTTTTTTCGATCTCTTGCGTCAAGCCGGTATGGATGCTTTAAGAGCAATCATTCCACTGTGTTTATTTTTGTATGTGGTCCTTCGTCTTGTATTGAATCAGCGATTGCGTAAAGACTCTGACGTGGATATAGGCGTGGTGTTCGCCTTAATTGGCATGGCTTTGTTTGGTTTAGGAATCGCCTTGGGTCTAACGCCCTTGGGTGCACAACTTGGCAGTAACGTTCCCATCACGTTCGCTGAAATTACGCCCTACGGTTCTGAATTCATCGAAGGCCCTATTTTTGAAAACCATGGCGGTAAATTGCTTGCCATCGCATTTGCATTTTTCCTGGGCTTTGGCGCTACGTTGGCGGAACCAGCGCTCAATGCGCTCGGGGACACCGTAGAAAAAATCACCGCAGGCGCCTTTCCGAAAAACTTACTGATGCACAGCGTTGCCATTGGTGTCGGTTTGGGCATAGCCTTAGGTATTTTGAAAATCGCTTACAATCTCCCGCTTATTTGGATGTTGATCCCCCCTTATTTACTGGTGCTGGTACTCACCTGGAAATCTCCAGACAGTTTTGTGAACTTCAGTTGGGACAGCGCAGGCGTGACCACCGGTCCAATAACTGTTCCTTTGGTCCTGGCCATGGGTCTGGGGATTGGTGCCAATGTTCCCGGTGTTTCGGACGGCTTTGGTATCTTAGCTCTAGCATCGGTGGGTCCAATTCTAACGGTTTTGTCGGTGGGCCTTTACACCACTCGACAACAGAAGGAGGCAAGCCGGTTAGTTGATGTTGACGAAGACGCTGAAGTAGTGGAGCAAGCAGAGGTGCGTAGCTGATGTTTACTGTACAGAAGACCTACTCACTCGTAACGGGGATTCTGCCCAATCGCACGGCCAATCAGGTCTTAGATCACATCATTTCCGGAGACGGTGCTCACGCGTTGCAATGGCACGGTCGCGGGACACTCGTGTATGACGGGTGGCGGCGCGCTTGGATGCCGGCGCTCAGTCCCGCCAAGTCAGTTTTTCAGATGGTTGTGCCAGACGATATCGTTAGCGGCTTGGTGGACGAAGTAATTGAAGTTGGAAAGCTTCATCAACAAGCAACAGGAGCGATCTTTAGTAGCCATTGTGAGAATGCGTATTTTGGTTCTGATTTCCATGTTTGGCCAAGCGATTCGTCCAACCCAAATAAGGCAAAAAGCCAAAACGGTAACCTCAGTGTCATCTATTGCATCGTCAGCCGCCAGTTAACTGAAAAGATCGGGCGTGCGGCCATTGACGCCGGAGCACACGGGCCCATCGTGTACTACGCCGAAGGCCGAGGTTTGAGAGATCGGCTGGGGTGGCTACGTATTACCAAAGAACGCGAGAAAGAAGTCCTTATGGTGGTGTGTGACGACGCTGACGCAGAGGGAGTTTTTGAGGCTATGGACCAGGCGGGGGAGTTGCACCTACCAGGTCGTGGTTTTATGTATAGGCTTAATGTGCAAACGGGCATGTTCAATTTACCAAGCAGGATGTCCACTCATCATTACAAAGCCAGCATGCAACAGATCATAGATACCATTGACCACCTTGCCGGGCACACCCATTGGCGCGACCAAAGTGCATTTGATGTGGGCGCAGGAAGGGGTACTGGGAAACAACTCCTTAAAGTCAGTCGCCCGATTTTGACGGATCAGGTGGCCATCTCTACCATGGTTCGGCGTTCGCAAATGACTTTGTTGATGGACTTGCTTCTCGATGCTGGAGCGCCTGGCCTAAATCTAAACTATGGGCGTTTTGTGGCGAAGCAATCCGACAACACGGTGGCCGGGGCACGTGTCAACGACGAATACGGTTTACTTCGTTGTGTCACCAATCAGCCTACAGCAGAGAAGATCTGCTCCGTGTTAGAGCAAATGACGGAACATTATCGGTTAACAGACCTCTGCGTCTTGATTAACCAAGTGCCAACAGTGGCCACTTATGTACCTGGAGAAAAGGACTATCGTAGTCAGAAAAGTACGCCGCCCTCTGCTGGGACACCGGTTCCTTCGTCTGCATAGCGTCTATACGGTTGTTCTATATTTAGGCATACCCAGTACTCTCTGAAGCCATTCGGCATGAGTGGGCAATTTCGACGGTGCTTGTTTGATGCGGTCTACAACATAGCTATGCATTCTCGTGCGTGGAAGATTGGGCCCGAACCAAGCGCGGTACTCGTCTCTTAAAAAATCCATGCCGTATAGAATTGCTTCGTAGCTCTCATGGTTCCAAAGACCTGCGGTATCCACCGGCGGGCGCTCATCGCCACTGGAGGGCATAAAAGCCATGTCCGCAGTCTGCATAGGTAAATACTGATCCTGAAAGTCTGACGCACTGGGTGGTTTGACACGCCAATATTCCAGTTTTGCCTTCAAACGATCGTGAAGTCTCTCGGGTCTGCGTATTTCTCGCCAAAACTCGGTGTCTTCCCTGCGTGTCAAACAGTAGTGCATATTGATGAAATCCAACACTTCGTAAAACCGATTGGTCATGATTCGGTTAAACCGAAAAGCCATAGTCTCGGTATCTCCCATATAAGGATAATGCTCGGCGAGCATCACTGCGGCCAAGTGGCTTAGATACAAACCTGTGGATTCCAAGGGCTCAATAAAGCTACCGGCGAGACCGATGGAAACGCAGTTTTTCTTCCACGGTTGCGCTCGATGACCCACCTTGAACTTAACCAACCGTGCATCAATATTCCGTGCGTGCACACCTTCGAAAGCTTTAAGCTCCCGCTCGGCGTTTTCGGCATTGACAAAATCACTTGCATGAACATAACCCAGGGATCGTTTATCTTGCATGGGGATGTCCCAGACCCATCCGGAATTTAGGGCCGAGGCAGAGGTATATGGACGCACATAGCCTAGGTAGTGTTGCTCATAAGGCACATGCATGGTGATGGCTTGATCACACAGCAACCATTGAGAGCAATCCACAAAAGGTACTCCCAGGGCTTTTTCTATGAGCACCGCGGCGAATCCGGTCGAGTCTATGAAAAGATCCGCCTCCAATTTTGAACCCGATTTGGTGTGAATCGCCCCGATATTGCCGTTTTCCTTCATCTCCACATCGGTGACATGATCCAACGTGTGGGTAACCCCCCTAGCCGTTGAATGGTCGCGTAGATAATCAGCGAATTTCTGGGCATTCATGTGGAATGCATAGGTGAATGGCGGGCCAAAATCCCAAGGACCAATGGTTTTCGGACTCAAATTAAGTTCGCAGAGCAGGGGCTGCGCTGACACCGTGTCCATGAACGGAACAGAACGGTCACTCTGTAACCATCGTCGTCCAGAATGATCAATGGGAGTGATCCGAGTTCGACTAAACGGGTGGTGATAATACTCGCCTTTGTTGTGTAGCCAGTTGTTGTATCGAATGGACTGCTTAAAGGTGCCGTCTACTGCCTTCATGAAGTCCAGTTCATCCAGTCCTATCACCGCAAGTATGTGATTAATGTTTGGAATGGTGGCTTCGCCCACACC
>JBCCFQ010000329.1:0-5077 GCA_039029655.1 Pseudomonadota bacterium
CAACAAGCCACCAAGTTGAGCAATCTTGGCGGGACGCAATATCAAATCGGACGCTTTGATCAAGCCCTTAAATTTTACAATCAAGCATTAGATATCAATAACCGCATTAATGATGCCAATGAGCAGGCTACCGTCCTAGGCAACATCGCAAGCCTTTATCGTGACCAAGGAGATTTGCAACGGTCTTTAGACTATAACTTACGCACCCTAGATATATACCGCAGTCGTAACTCAAACCAAGGTATTGCGCTGGTGTATCACCGCTTGGGACTCTTGTTTCAACGAATGGGTGATTTTGAACGATCAGAATCCTATTACACCCAAGCTTACGAGCTTCGAAAGAATTCTAGTCGCGGTCGCGCCGCCTCAACGTTAAGAGGACTGGCGAGCCTGTATGCCCAACAGGGAAAACACCAAACCGCCCAGGAAACACAGAAACAAGCGCTATCCCTTTTTGAATCCATTGGAAGTTCAACCAACCAAGCCCGGGTAGAGCTGGAACTTGCAAAGAGTGCTTTAGAACTTGGTCAAGTCAATGAGGCCGCGACGTTTGTGAATCGAGCGTTACCGGTGCTTAAAAAAGCCAGCCTCAACCCCTTGGTAGGAGAAGGTACTGAAGTATTAGGCAAAGTGGCGGCGAGCCAAAGCGATCTCGAAAGAGCCAAGCAACAGTTTCAAGAAGCTGTACGTCTTTATCGTGAAGCGTCAAATCCCATTGGTGAAATCAATGCCCTTGTTGGACTTGCGACCTTAGAAGCTGATGACCAGCAAGCATTGGAAGCACTGCAACTGGCCGAAACCACAGCCAATGTTGTTAGGGAAAGCATCGGTAATCCGGAACTGAAAGCACGCTTTGTGGCCACCACCACCAGCCTGTACGACCAACTCATCACTCGACACCTAAACGTGTATCAGGAAACCGGGGACAAAGGACATATGGCTAAGGCTTTTTTTGTTCACGAAAAAAGCCGCGGCCGTTCTTTGTTTGAACTGCTTGCACGGGGTGAGTCGTCGATAGATGAACCAACGAATAATCGATTGACGTTGCGCTCAGAGCTTCAAAAGGAACTCAATGGACTTTGGTCTAGCAATCGCAGACTAAATGGCGGATCTAACAGCCGTGAAGCCAGCAGTCTGGTGGAACAAAACAACACCAAGATTCGCGATTTAAGGACCCAATTAGATGGCGTGTACGCCGAATTGGCCCAAGATCAATTTGGCGTTGGCACACAAGACGTGAACCTGGAGGCAGTGCAAGCCAAGCTTGGGTCCGGTGACCGCCTATTACAGATTCATCTTGGTGAAAAAGTCGCGACCCTATGGTGGATTTCCTCAAACCGTGTGGAAGTAAAAGCCTTGCCGCCGAAGGAAGACTTGGCGGCCCAGGTACAAAAAGCCTATGAAGCATTGATTGAACCAGACTTTGATGAAGCTGACCAAGCGACGTTAATGGGTCTATATGAGGTTTTGACCAAGGACTTAAGTGGTTTCGACGAAGCGAAAACTGTCTATCTGGTTGTGGACGGCTATCTGCAATATTTGCCCTTCGCCGCCTTAATGCCAAGAAAGGGGCGTTTTCTCGGAGAAGACACAAACTTCGTCAGTCTGCCCGCCGCCAGAGTTTTACTCAATGATTTGGAAAAACAAAAGTTCAATGATGACACCAAGGTTTTGGTGTTAGCGGATCCAGTGTATGACGACGTGGATTATCGCGCCCAAAACGCCGGCACCCTTAGCCGTGCGGCTCAAGCCATGAATATGGAACGTATCGAAAGATTACCTTTTTCTGGAATGGAAGCCGAAAGTATTCAAAGCCATGCCGAGAATGCGTTAGTAGTCACAGGGTTTGATGCCAGCAAAAGCTACGTTTTGGATCAAGCCAGTCAACATGACGTATTGCACTTTGCAACCCACGGCATCGCCAACGACAGAAACCCACAACTGTCTGGCTTGGTTCTTTCACTGCTCGATGCAGACCAGAAGCCACAACCGGGTTTCTTAAGTCTCTTAGATATAGAAAGCTTGTCAATAAACCCAAGCCTGGTGGTTTTGAGTGCCTGTGACACTGGCCTGGGTGAAGACATCCCTCTGGAAGGAACAATGAGTCTATCCCGTGGTTTTTTGGCTCAAGGCGCAGACCAAGTGGTGGCGAGTTTGTGGCAAGTCAACGATCGAGCCACCGCCGAACTCATGGACTCCTTCTACGAAGGCCTTTTCGCCAAACAACTCACTGTAAAAGATGCTTTGCGCCGCGCACAAAGCAAGATCGCCAATACCCCCCGTTGGCGTGCGCCCTATTTCTGGGCGGGGTTTGTCGCCCACGCTGTAACGCCTTAGGCAAGAACCCAACTTCCCTAAAAAAGATCCCGCACAAAAGTGTGGGGTTTTGTGACGTGGTCTCAGGACATTACCAGAAGACGAAACTTTTGGAGATGAGACCATGCCAGATACCACCTATTCATTGCATATCGACTATGGAAATGGAACGACCAAGGTCTTCACAGACCTAAATCCGGCCGCTAATCCTGAAAAACAAGGACTGGACATATTCGACCTGCTGGACGCCGCAAAGGACCGCAAGCCCGGACTGTCCTACAACTTCGTATCTGCCGGCAGCGATCGCGTTGGCAATCAGATCGGCCGGGTAGCTGCTATCGACGAGGTCGAAAGTAGCGACCAGACCCAGTGGGTCTGCCTCATCAACGAAAAACAACACTCTGAACTGCGGGCTTATACCCCAACCAACACTTTCACCCGCGTAGGTAAGCCTCAGGTAAAGCCTGGCGACAAGATTCAATTTCTATTGATTCACCAATAAATCATTACACAGGAGCTAGCAATGGCTGCAATAACCGTTAACGAACTTGGCGAAACACTTCTCGATCAACTTAACGAAATCGTCAATGGTGGTGACGATGCAGTAAAGCCACCCAAAGACACTTTTGTGACTTGGTGCCAACCGGGTTTGCCCTTTCAAGCAGAGGATTTTGATTTTTGTGTTAAGGGGCTCTCAGGTGGCAAGGACGCAGAAGAAGATCGCAAACTTCTACAACAAGCGTTCAATTTCTCCCAACTCATCGACTTTGTCCCAAACACCGACGGCATTTACAAGAACGAAGATCAAGCCACGGTATTCCGCACTTCCCAAGCAAGGCTCAGCTCCATG
The DNA here is from genome assembly GCA_039029655.1 of Pseudomonadota bacterium. Taxonomy (GTDB): domain Bacteria; phylum Pseudomonadota; class Gammaproteobacteria; order Steroidobacterales; family JBCCFQ01; genus JBCCFQ01. The sequence goes on from JBCCFQ010000329.1 coordinate 3,167, forward strand.
TATGGGGAGATCCTCAAGCTATCAAAAGTGGTCAAAAGTGAACTCAGCGACGAAGAAAAAGCCGAGCTAGAAGAATTTCGCGGTCATTTGTACACCACGAAGAAAGAGAAAAACCTCGTCACCAAGGAAGAAACCGAACGCACCGTGGATGGACCAGTATTGACTGCGTACAAGGAAAAGTTAGCGGCTTATCGCGATGCGGTATTGAAATTCAATGCCAAGCGCATAGCGGCTGCTGCTGCCACAGGCCCGGAAGGGAAAGCGGCCGTTGCCGACTGGCAGTTCAATTCAGAAATTTATCGAGCGGAAGTCAAGCAGGCCGCGGACGATTGGGTAGCCGGGGGCTATCAACGAGAAGTAGAACAAATGACCGCGCGTATCAATCAGGTGGGTTTAAGAGACATGACGCTATGGAAGCAACGCCTAATTGAACAATACGATCGTTCACGCATTGCCGGGATGGGCCCGGGTCAAGAATTCTATTTCTCCACACTGTTCCCCGGAAGCTTTGCCACCAGCACCGGCTGGCAAAACTACAGCATTCAACATACGGAGACAGAATCGCTACAGAAGTCATCCCGCAAAAAATGGTCCGCAGGTGGCGGACTGAAATTCGGCATGTTTGGTGCCAGCGGAAGTGCCAGCGGATCCAAGGAAAAATTCTCCAAAGACTTTTCCCTAAAAGATTTCAAAATGAGTTTTGAGATCACCCAGGTTCTATTGTCACGACCTTGGATGTATCCAGAGTTTTTCACAAATCGTGGCTGGACTCTCAAACCCGGCGACGGTTGGCATTTCGACACCTTACCCTCGGACGGCGGAGAACCTCCCCAGGGTAATTTCATCGGATACCCAACAACTGCCCTCTTCATTCGAAACGTAAAGATCACCTCGGCTGAATTCGTTTCTGAATTCGACAAGATGAGTAAATCGTTGGAGGCAAAAGGCAGTGCCGGTTGGGGGCCTATACGCCTTAAGGGCTCCTATGGCAGCAGCTCCAGCTCGCAGGAGTTCAAAGCCGTCACCGATAAGAACACCTTGACGATTCCCGGCATGCAAGTCGTTGGGTTTATCAACCAACTTGTAGGGAAGGCACCTAACCCCGCCGAAGGGCTTAAAGACTCCGACTTCCGTTAGAAACCACTCAAGAGACCGTTATGCAAGCCACCGTGTCACTCGCACTAGTCAGCAAAGCCAAGCTGATTTTTGAAAAAGAAACTCAACTTCTGAGTTTTCCGCTTTCACCCTACACTTTTTCTAAAGAGGAGCTGGATGACGTATCGAAATCGGAGATTACAGCTGTGGGACCTCGTTCCGACTTCTCACATCTGGTTAACGTCATTCCCTCGGGGGCCATATGGAGGCCTAGTGACTCCAGCTATCTGTGGGAGATTTACGAGACAACGCTCGCAGAAGCAGACATTGCATCCTCAACGCGCTCCGAACAAGAAGAAACTGAGTACCAGGACGCCATCGCGACAATGTATGAAACCGATGAGGATGGTTCTCGTGACAAAACGGACGCTATGCGGACTTTCTCGGAATATCGAGACGCCTGGTTTGTAATTAAGGAAAACTACAACTCGGAAAAGGTCAATTCAGAGCTCAGTGAGGACGCTCGAGTTAAGCAAGAGTGGCGTGACGTGGTGGAACCCACCCTTCGTGCGGAAATAGAAGCTCATGAACAAGACTGGATTGCCAATGGATTCAAACGGGAAATCGAGGAAGCGCTAGCCAAGGTACGTCAGCTAGGCGCTCAGTCACCTCTCACAACTTGGGACGAATGGCGTGGGCGATTCAACCCAGACATCCAAGGGTTTACCGGACGTGGCGATGTTCGTTTCATGGAGAGCAGCTTCACGCCAGCCAACGCGCTAGATGACGGTAGCTGGCAAAAGTTCACCATGGACG
>JBCCFQ010000330.1:0-5068 GCA_039029655.1 Pseudomonadota bacterium
ACCTTGTTCATGACGTGTCGTCACAAACTTGATTTTGCTTTCTAACAAAGCGTCCATAACATCGATGTTTTCCTCGCCGGGAATACCAAAGATATATTCGACACCTTCGTTTTCGAGGCACTGAACAAACAGCCCAGCACCGTTTACTTCTTTTGGTTGCTCACTCATTTGGATCTCCCTGGAGGCTATGCCAATATTCGCCAACCTTTGTGGTACTCAGGCGGAGAACGCTATTAAGACCTCAAAAAACCGTTGGATATTACCGGCTCCTTTGCTGTTGGTTATAGCAGGATTCAATGGCGCCTGCACAACAACGCCAACGGTGAACTGCCAAGTGACCGACTGGCAAGTTCAAGGGGAACGAGATGCAGTTCGTGGCCGCAGCTTTTTGCTAGACGACTACATGTCGCAATGCGCCAATACCCAAAATACGCCAGACCAAGAGGCCTACGCCGCCGGATACGAGGCCGGTTTACTGGTCTATTGCACCACCAGAAGAGGTCTTCTGGTAGGCAAAGCCGGACTTCAATATGCCAATACCTGCCCTCCGGAGACGGCACCTTTGTTTTTATCGGCCCATCGCCTGGGAAATGAAATCAGACGGTTGGAGATGAGGCTACGCCAGCTGAAACTGGAGCAATCCACCATTGAGTCTCAGCTGTCGGCACTGAGTTCGGGACACCCAGATCGTCAGAAGACCAACCAACGGCTGTTTCAAAATCGAAACGATCAGAGCCGTTTGGCGCCACGTCTCACCCAGCTAAAAATCGAGGAACGAAGGATACTGGCCACCTATCCTACCTACTAAATCAATCCTCTAGAGACAGCAGGCTGGCATTGCCTCCCACGGCGGCAGTATTCACGGTGCGGGTTTTTTCCGTTGCAAAACGATGCAGGTAATGAGGACCACCCGCCTTGGGGCCGGTGCCAGAAAGATTGCACCCGCCAAAGGGTTGAGTCCCCACGACGGCTCCCACCATATTTCGGTTCACATAACAGTTCCCAACACGCATTTTCTCAAAGATCGCCTCAGCTCGATCGCCGACCCGGCTGTGGATGCCTAGGGTCAAGCCGTAACCCAAGCCATTGATCTTGTCCAACAACTGATCCAGTTCGTCTGACTGATAACGGTACACATGCAAGACAGGACCAAACACTTCACCGGCCAAAACATCAAAACTTGGAATCGCAACCACCGTGGGCAACATGAAGTTGCCCCGTTCCGTGGCAGGTGTTGCTTCAGACTGATAGATCACCTTAGCTTTTTTACGCATGTCTTCCACGTGGGCGTTCAGCATAGACAAAGCATCCCTGTCGATAACAGGTCCTACGTCAGTAGCCAACAAGCCCGGATCCCCAACAACCAGCTCATTGGCGTAGCCCATCAATAACTGCACTACCCTATCGGCTATTTCCTCTTGCACGCAGAGGATGCGCAACGCCGAGCAACGCTGACCCGCGCTGTGGAATGCCGACTCCACGACATCCAACACCACTTGTTCCGGTAACGCCGAACTATCGACGATCATGGCGTTTTGGCCACCTGTCTCAGCGATGAGAGTGGCAATGGCACCAGGCTTTTCGGCCAGAGACCGGTTGATGATCTGCGCAGTCTCGGTGGACCCGGTGAACGCTACCCCTGCCACAGCCTCATGGGCCACCGCGGCGGCTCCAATCACAGCGCCATCGCCGGGCAGGAAATGCAGCACATCCGAGGGCACCCCAGCTTCAAACAGTTTGGAGATAGCAGCATGGGCCACCAAAGGCGTCTGTTCGGCTGGCTTTGCAATGACACTGTTTCCGGCAGCCAGTGCGGCCGCGATTTGTCCGGTGAAGATTGCCAATGGAAAATTCCATGGACTAATACAAACAAACACACCTTTGCCGGTTAGCCACAACTCGTTGCTCTCCCCGGTGGGGCCCGGCAACTGCACTGGCCTAGAAAAATCGCTGACACTCAGGTTCGCGTAGAAACGTAAGAAGTCTACCGCTTCTCTCAGCTCGGCGACGGCATCATCCAAAGTCTTACCCGCCTCCCGAATCAACAGCGCAATCAACTCACCTCGGTTTTCTTCATACAGATCCGCAGCCCGGAGAAGAATCTGTGCCCGATCTTTCGCCGATGTGTCATTCCATGAAACCTGGGCAACTGTGGCCGCCGTGATGGCGTCGTTCACCATGGTTTCGTCGGCTGAAACAACACTCCCGACCAGCCGGTTTCGATCAGAAGGGTCCTCTATGGCTTGTGCCTGACCACCATCTTGAGCTTCGCCATTGATTATGGGCACAGCCAGATGCTCCTGCTCCAGGGCTGTCTCCAACTGTGAGGCTAACTCTCGCAGTGACGCACCATCTGAAACGTTAAGACCTCGGGAATTTAGGCGCTCTGGGCCATAAAGGTCTTTTGGTAAAGGAATCTTGGGATGGGGCAACCCCGACAAGCGCTGAGTGATAACAACTGGATCCTCAATCATATCGGAGATGGGAACTGCTTCATCAATGATGCGATTCACAAATGAAGTGTTGGCTCCGTTTTCCAACAAACGCCGTACTAAGTAGGGCAACAAGTCCTTGTGATTGCCCACTGGGGCATATACACGACAGGGTTTACCTAACTTATCGGGACCCACGACCTCTTCGTACAACTCTTCACCCATACCGTGCAGACGCTGAAACTCAAACTCCGTGTCACCCGCCATTTCGATGATGGCAGATACTGTGCGGGCGTTGTGGGTTGCAAACTGTGGATATATGGCGTCTGGCTTAGACAACAAACGTTTCGCACAAGCGAGATAAGAAACATCCGTCGAAGTCTTTCGTGTAAACACCGGATAGCCGTCAATGCCCTCCATCTGGCCCCATTTGATTTCCGAGTCCCAGTAGGCACCCTTAACCAACCGAACTGGAATACGCTTTTGACACCCTTGAGCAAGGTTAACCAACCAATCCACAACACTTAAGGCGCGTTTTTGATAAGCCTGCACCGCCAACCCCAAGCCCTCCCATCCAGACAACGCACTGTCCTCGAATACTCGCTGGAAGAGTTCTAAAGAAACCTCTAAGCGATGGGCCTCCTCTGCATCCATTGTCAGCGCCACGCCCACCTGTTTCGCCTTAACCGCTAACTCTAGAAGTCGCGGCGTCAACTCCTCCAGCACCCGCGAGCGCTGTTCAAACTCATAACGCGGGTGTAAGGCAGACAACTTCACGGAAATACTGTGGACTGAAAGAACCGCTTCACCGTCCACCACGTCACCCAGCTCCTCAATGGCTTTGGAATAAGCTTGAAAATAACGATCCGCATCTTCTGCCGTTAGCGCTGCTTCCCACAACATGTCATAGGAATAACGATAGCTCCGATTTTCTTTCTTCTGGGCCCGTTTGGTGGCTTCACCGATGGTCTGCCCCATCACATATTGGTGCCCCATGATTTTCATGGCTTGACGCAGCGCGCCTCGCACAACCGGCTCGCCGGCTCGAGCAACCATGCGTTTCAAAAAGGCGCCAATATCAGGCTCCTCATCTCCTCCCACGAGTTTGCCAGTAAGCATGAGGCCCCAAGTGGATGCATTCACAAAAATGGAGTCCGTTGTGCCCAAGTGCTCACTCCAGTCTGCATCACTTATCTTGTCTTTTATTAATGCGTCCGCCGTATCTGCATCGGGTATGCGTAACAGTGCCTCCGCCAAACACATCAATACCACGCCCTCTTTTGAAGACAGGTCATACTCTTGTAGGAAGGCATCCAATCCGCTTTTCTTGGTTCGATTCTCGCGCACTGCGGTCACTAATTTTTCCGCCAATGAACGCACCCTAAAGCCCGCCTGCTCATCTAAGCTCGCGATTTTTAGCAATCGCGTAACACATTCGGTTTCGTCTTCGAGATAATGCTCGTTAATGGACTCAACGGATGAAACCTTCCAAGCGCTGGGGAAAATTAGGTCTGCGCTACGTGATGCTGATGACATAGAGGCTCCTGTGAAACCTTGGCTCGTAAACGTGTTCGGAAATTTCGAATGCTATGCTCTGAACTTTCTTATGTAATCTTGGATAATTTTCTCATGATCAAAGACCAGTGGCGGCACTTGATCAATGGGCACCGCGCTCACTGACAACGCGTCGTCATCGGCCCTAGGGTTGCCGCTAGCGACACCACGATACACAACGGATACAGAATGACCTCTGGGATCTCTTGCAGGATCTGAGTACACCCCCAACATATCGGTTAGCTCAACATCCAAACCCGTTTCTTCCTTTATCTCCCGTCGAGCACCCTGTTCCACGGTTTCTCCCACCTCAACAAAACCACCGGGAATGGCCCAACCTAAAGGTTCATACTTGCGTTCTATCAGCACAATGGGAGTACCAGGACGATCTTCTAATTCAACTATGACGTCCGCTGCCAATGAGGGTGTTATCGGTCTTGCCATTCTCGCTTACCCAATAATTCGCCAATCTTTCGCCGATTTCTTTTATCTGGTCGACGACCGTAAGAGGGTTCTGCAGCCCGAGTGACTCGTCGTTGATCCCTGGTGTCTGCTCGCCGTTGAACACTCTGCTCAGACTCGTGATACATGGTAACGGCGATCTTTGCGGGACCGCGCTTATCCAGTAGGCGTTCTACAATAATCTCCATTATGTCGCGCTCTCGGTTGATCTCAAGCTCATCTCCAAGCTGCACCAGTCGAGCCGGCTTGACCCTCTCTCCCGCCAGCTTGACTTTGCCCGCAGATACGGCTTTTGCAGCCAATGCGCGGGTCTTATAGAACCGGGCGGCCCAAAGCCATTTATCTATTCGTAGTTTTTCCACGCTATACTTGGCGACCCAATCACGTTACGGAGTCTCTGGTGAATCAAGCGTACCTGAAGCGGCTGGAACAGGAAACTGAAGGCCTTAGACAAGCAGGACTTTATAAAGACGAACGGGTGATCACAACGCCCCAAGGTGCCGCAATTGGGGTTCAGGGCAAAACAGTGATCAACTTTTGCGCTAACAACTATCTCGGATTATCAAACCATCCTAAAGTTGTTGAAGCCGCACACAAGGCTCTGGACGACTATGGTTTTG
>JBCCFQ010000331.1:0-5049 GCA_039029655.1 Pseudomonadota bacterium
CAAAGATGTTGAAATCAGTAGAGCTGCCGCCCGCCGGCTTCTGCTCACCTTTTGCGACATGGACATCTTGCGCCAAGACCAAAAGTGGAGAAGTCATAGGCCTGTTGTGCGAAGCCACCAACATCACAGAACTTCGCAAGTTGGAACTGGACCTAAGGCGGTCCAACAAAGACCTGGAACAATTTGCTTATGTCGCCTCCCACGACCTAAAGGCTCCCCTTAGAGCCATAGAGGTCATTGTTTCATGGCTTAAAGAAGACCTAGCCGACTATGACGAAGGTGATGTCAAAGAGAATCTCGATTTACTAACGCAACGTACAGGACGACTGGCAAGGCTACTCGATGACCTATTGGCCTACTCTCGGGCCGGACGCAAAGTTGGCCAAATCTCCACGGTCGACAGCACCGAAGTGGTCAAAGACATTGTCAATCTCATAGCCCCCGAAGACTCGGTGAAGATCAACATCAGTGACGAGCTACCCACACTGGTCACGTACAGTGCGCCCATGGAACAGGTTTTAAGAAACCTGATTAGCAATGCCATCAAACATCACCCTGGACCAAACATCGAAATCCAGGTGGGGTGCGAGGAAGCTGACGAATTCTACTTATTCTCCGTTGCCGACAACGGTACCGGAATTCCTCAAGACTACGCCGATCGTATTTTTCAAATGTTCCAGACCTTGAAACCACGGGATGACGTTGAGGGTAGCGGCATGGGTCTCGCCATTGTCGCAAGAATCGTCGAGTGGCAAGGTGGACGGGTTTGGTATGAAGAACCGGAGAGCGGCACTGGCACCGTCTTCAAATTTCAATGGCAAAAACAGTCCATGGACGAAAACACCCAGGAGCAAGTGGCATGACATCATCTCAGACGGTAAACATCTTATTAGTTGAAGACGACACCATCGATGCCAAAGCGTTTATGCGCGCCTTTGAAAAGTTGAAGGTTGCAAACCCAATCACCCTGGCTCGGGACGGTGTCGAAGCGTGGGAAATACTCACTGGTGACAACGGCCAGGGTGCACTGCCCCGTCCAAATTTGATCATTTTGGACATCAATATGCCGCGCATGAATGGGTTGGAACTGCTGCAAAAGATAAGAGACAACGAAAAGCTTAGAGACTCCATTGTATTCGTCTTGACCACATCCAATGACGAGCAAGACAAATTTGAGGCATACAATCTGAACGTCGCCGGCTATATGTTGAAATCTGACGTGGAGAATAGTTTCGTCCGAGCGGTTGAACTCGTGGACAACTATTGGCGTGTCGTGGAATTTCCTAACGAAAAAGCCTAAGCGTTATCTACAATCAGCGTACGAATATCAACCCCTGCCACCTCGTAGCCGCGTCGGAGGTCGCCAATATGCCGGGTCATCCAAAGCCTCGCGTTTTCCTGATCACCTGAAGAAAAAGCATCAATCAGGGCTTTTTGGGCGGTCACGATTCTGGTCAGAGCATTGGGCGTGCCGCCCAGAATAAGCCGCAAACTTGAGGTCAACAACAAATTCAAAGACTCCATAGACACCTCCAGCGCAGGGTTGTCTACCGCGGCGGCAAAATCCGAAAAGAATTCCGACACCAACTCAACCAGCGCATCATGCTGATCAGCATTTAGCTTGGACTCATCTGCAACTCTCTGCTTCATACGCGACAAGGTTTGGTCGTCTATTCGTTGAGCCACCAAACCTGCAGCCTGGGGATAGATTACACTTAAGGCTTCCCATGCCTGCATAAAAGTTACACCAGAACGGGCCAACGCTCGGCTGGTATTGTTGGCCACATCAGCCGCTTCCACCTGGGTGACCACCCAGCGCTTTGCCGCACCTCGAACGATAAGCCCGGTCTGCTCTAACAACCGAACGCCCTCTCGTACCGTGGAACGATTGACGCCAAACTGATCGGCTAACATAGTCTCTGTCGGCAAGGTCTCCCCGATGGAAAGCGTGCCATCTAAGATGTCTTGCTCTAAAGCCTGACAAACCTTTAAGTAGGCAGGCTCTCTAACAATAGGCTCAACCCGGTAGCTCATGCGGACTGCTCGAATAGTTCGCGACCAATGAGCATTCTTCGAATCTCTGATGTACCGGCACCAATCTCGTACAGTTTCGCATCACGGAGCAAACGGCCAGTGGCGTATTCATTGATATACCCGTTACCACCCAGCAATTGAATGGCGTCCAACGCTACCTGTGTGGCTTTCTCGGCAGAAAACAGAATACAAGCTGCAGCGTCTTGCCTCGTGGTCTCGCCGCGGTCCGCAGCGGCGGCCACGGTATAAACGTAAGACTTAGCCGCATTCATGACCGCATACATGTCAGCGATCTTGCCCTGTACCAATTGAAACGTTCCGATGGGACGACCAAACTGATGACGATCATGAATATAAGGGAGCACCGTGTCGAACGCTGCTTGCATGATCCCCAACGGTCCGGCAGCAAGCACTAATCGTTCATAGTCTAAGCCCGACATCAAGACCCGAGCACCGCCATCAACCGCACCAAGAACGCTGTCATTTGGGACAATACAATCTTCAAACACTAGCTCTGCTGTATCAGAACCACGCATCCCTAATTTGTCTAACTTTTGCGCCACCGAAAAACCGGGCATGCCTTTCTCAACAATAAATGCAGTGATTCCCTTAGATCCGGCATTTGGCGTTGTCTTGGCGTAGACAATCAGGACATCAGCTCCGGGTCCGTTAGTGATCCACATTTTGTTACCGTTGAGCCTGTAACCTTCTGGACAAGAATCAGCACGCAATTGCATGGATACCACATCGGAACCGGAACCCGGCTCGGACATGGCAAGGGCGCCTAGGTGTTCACCACTGACGAGTTTGGGAAGATACTTTTGCTTTTGTTGATCACTACCATTTCGGCTTAGCTGATTCACACACAGGTTTGAGTGGGCACCATAAGACAGTCCCACCGACGCGGAGGCACGAGAAATTTCTTCCATGATCACACAATGGGCCAAGTAACCTAAGCCTGTCCCTCCGTAGGACTCGTCTACTGTGACTCCCAACAAACCCAATTCTCCGAGCTCGGGCCACAAATGTCGTGGGAAGGTGTTACTTTGATCAATCTCCTGGGCCAGGGGCGCAATGCGCTCTTGGCTAAACCGCCCCACCACCTCACGAATCTCCTGGATGATGGGGTCCAAACCAAAGTTCAACTGTTGAAACATAGTGCGATCCTGGGAAAGCGTCCCTTGCAAGTGGTGGACAATTCACCAATAATACTCATTATCGGATTGTCGGACAATAGGACGATTGCTCCATGGTTAACATAATCTCGGACCTGAATACACAATCAGATGCTTACAAGACCAACCGTGAACAAATGCTCCCCTTGGTGCAGGAGCTTCGAGAACGCTCGGCGGTTGTTCGCCTAGGTGGCCCGGAAAAGTATCGTGAGCGTCATCGAGCACGGGGCAAGCTCCTAGCAAGGGAACGCATCCAGCGACTCCTAGACCCTGGCGCACCCTTCCTAGAAATCGGACAGTTTGCCGGCTGGCAAATGTATTCCGGTGATGTCACCTGCGGTGGTGTAGTGGCTGGAATCGGTGCCATACATGGCGCCCAGTGCATGGTTGTCGCCAACGACCCCACGGTAAAGGGTGGGACCTATCATCCCATCTCGGTGAAAAAACACTTGCGCGCCCAGGAAATTGCCTTGGAAAATCGATTGCCTTGTATTTACCTGGTGGAGTCGGGCGGCGCCTTCTTACCTATGCAAGACGAGGTTTTTCCCGACCGGGATCACTTTGGTCGTATCTTTTATAACCAAGCGATCTTGTCTTCCAAGGGCATTCCTCAGATTGCCGTGGTTCACGGATCTTGCACCGCGGGTGGAGCCTATGTGCCGGCAATGTCGGATGAATCTATTATTGTGCGTAACCAGGGCACAATTTTTCTCGGTGGCCCACCTCTAGTAAAGGCGGCCACGGGGGAAGTGGTCACCGCCGAAGAGTTGGGTGGTGGTGACGTGCATACCAAACAGTCCGGTGTGGCGGACCACCTAGCAGAAAATGACGACGATGCTTTAGGGATCTGTCGACGGATTGTTAAGAATCTGAATTGGTCTACCCCTGGGCACCCCACTCGCCTACCCGTTCGTCCACCTCGATACCATGCCGACGAACTCTACGGCGTGATACCTGCAGATCCCCGAGTGCCCTACGACGCCAGGGAAATCATTGCTCGCTTGGTCGATGATTCCGAGTTTCACGAGTTCAAATCACTCTATGGCACCACATTGGTAACAGGCTTTGCACACCTACACGGTTACCCTATTGGCATCATTGCCAACAACGGCATTCTATTTTCCGACAGTGCGCAAAAAGGTGCACACTTTGTTGAATTATGTTGCCAAAGACAGATTCCACTACTCTTTTTGCAAAACATTACTGGGTTTATGGTGGGCAAGGAGGCAGAAAGCGGCGGTATTGCCCGCAATGGGGCAAAGTTGGTGACAGCAGTATCCTGCGCCAAAGTGCCAAAACTCACCGTGGTTGTTGGTGGATCTTATGGAGCTGGTAACTATGGTATGTGTGGCCGCGCTTATGACCCCCGCTACATGTTTATGTGGCCCAACGCACGTATCTCGGTTATGGGTGGAGAACAAGCGGCAACGGTCCTATCTATTGTTCGACGGGAAGGACTTGAAGCCCGCGGGCAGCAGTGGGCAGAGCAAGACGAAGCAGACTTTAGACAACAGATACGTGACGATTACGAAGCCCAAGGCTCACCCTACTACGCCTCTGCTCGACTGTGGGACGATGGAATCATCGATCCAGCGCAAACGCGAGACATACTTGGTTTAGCATTAGAGACAACCCTTGCGACCAGCACTGAAAAGACCCAGTTTGGCGTCTTTCGTATGTGATTGGCGGAGTAGCTCATGTTCAAAAAAATACTGATTGCCAATCGTGGTGAAATAGCGGTTCGAGTTATCAAGACTGCTCGTCGTATGGGTGTAAAGACAGTTGCGGTTTATTCTGACGCTGACCGAAACAGCCTACACGTAAAACTTGCCGACGAGGC
>JBCCFQ010000332.1:0-5041 GCA_039029655.1 Pseudomonadota bacterium
CTTGGTTAACTGGACGCGGTTTAAATAGAGCGCCCCCAGTCGCGAACATACCTACGCGACCGTTGATTCATTTCCGTATTCAGCGTTGACCCAATCCAGCATCAGTTTGCGAAACAACATGCCGGCTTGGTCTCCCGCAATCAGCATCTCTTTGAAGTCAATTTGGTCGCTATCGAGCAGACCCTGCATGTGCTCACAAGCCCATTTATCTTCGGAGAATCCGTTTGCGATGTGAGCTTTTAGCCCCGCGTAGTACTCGTCATTCTCAGTGGCAAAGTCGTTGGAGATGGACCACCAATAATGGGTTGTCGACTTAGTTTCTGGCGTGAGATAGTGCATAACGTAAGTCTCGTAGACTTCCCGATCGTCGGAATCTGGCTTACCCGCGTGAAGCGGCGCATAACCTTTAAACACACCAGGCGAAATTGACATGCCCGCATCCCAACGCTCTAGGTATCGACCGCGCACGCGTTCTTGAAGATCTGGCGGCAGCAAGACGGCCGCTCGATCTGGATTTGTATCGATTCGATTGCACCAAACACCTTCGGGTGTTTGTTTCACTTCGGTTGGCAAATCGAAAAAATATTCACCAACACCAAAGGAATCCTTATGCAAGTAGGCGAAATGGGTTAGGTCATTCAGGTTCTCTTGCATCAACAGATAGTTGCTTTTGATGTCCAGTGCCTCATAGATCGTTCGGTAACCGGGATCAGACAAGAATGGCAAGTCTGGTAGCTTTTCTTCCACGTCAGCACTATCGGAATCGCCCATCCAGATGAAGACGAAAGGCCCCATTTCCCGCAGCGGGTATTTCTTTAGTTTCCTGTTAGCCACCCTGTCCTGGCAGGGGATACGAGCTATAGAACCATCCGGTGCATATCGGATGCCGTGATATCGGCACACAAGATTATCGCCCTCACGATAAGCCTCAGACAGCGGAAACGAACGATGCAAACATCGATTTTGCAATGCCGTCAGTTCGCCCGCTTCCGTCCTGTAAAAGACGATTGAACGTTCAAGCAGTGTTTTCGCTTTTGGTTTCTGACCAAATTCCTCACAAAGACCTGCGATATACCAATGGTTAAACAGCAACGGAAGACGGACATAGTTTTTGACACTCTTAATCTGATCTTTGTAATTCATAAGTCTTGCTCTAGTCTGTCAGTGCAAAGTTGCGGGCAAGGCTGCGAAACCTTGCAGCACATTGTTGAGAATGGGTACTGGCTCACCAACCTGTATAGTGTCGACATGGTGTATGAGTGCCCGCAGTAAAGATTCCATTTCCAAACGGGCAAGGTGCATACCGGCGCAAACATGAGTGCCGTGTCCCCAACCCACGTGGTCCCGGGGGTTTCGATCCACTTGGAATTGATCGGGCAACTCATAGTGTCGTTCATCCCAGTTCGCACTGGCGTAAAGCACGGCGACGCGAGAACCCGCGGGTATTTTGGATTCGTCTAAAACAAAATCAGAATTGACGAATCGAGTGAATTCACGAATTGGGGAGGCCATCCTAACGCTTTCGTACACAACGCTACTGACCAGTTCCGGGTCTTGTTTCAGGGCTTGGAACGCACCCGCCGTTGTTCCTAAGCGCCACAACATATGACCTGTTGCCAGGATGGTTGTATCAAGACTCGGCGCAACGTAGTCGACGATCATCATTGCGCCTTCGCCCGGTGTTAGCACACCTTGTTTGGCTTGCTCCAAGATGTTGCTTGCCCAACCACCCTCCCTAACCCGATCAGGTCCCAGCTGATGCACATATTTAATAAGATCTTGGGCCGTATGCAGCGCCGTTTTGGTCCGGTCATTCATGGGGCCTAATGCATCGAAGGTAGCGGCGGCCCAATCCAGCATGCTTTCTCTGCCGGATTCTTCGAGCCCAACCAATTCTGCAACAATGGACATGGGCAGATGCGAAGCGAAGTCTTTAACCCCGCAAAATTCATCCCGAGACAAAAGATCCCGCACCAGTGTGTCCGCGGTGTCTTCAACACGTTGCTTAATATCGCGCAAAGACTTGGGCATTAGCGGTCGCATTAAGATGGCGCGACGACGCAAATGGGTTTTTCCGTCGCTAGTGAGGGTCGCCTCGGCGGTGGTGTTGTTGATTATGTCGTTGGCAGCAACTCCCTTGCTGTTGATGAGCGCGTAATCCGCACGCAGCGCTTGCTTAACCGCTGCATAATGAGTCACAGCGTATAGCTCGTTAGCCGGCAAATAGACTATTGCGCCCAATTCGCGAAGGGCTTTGTAATGGGATTGGGTGTTGGTCAGTGTCTCGTCACTGAACAAGTCCATTTCGCTTTCAGGAATCACTTACCCCCCTCGGTAAATAGCGGGCGAAATAACCTAAAACCACGCTTTTTTTGCTCTCAATCAAAATATAGGGTATTTTAGTATGGTGATCAACATATTTTTTACTCGAGGAAAAGCAGGATTGATATGATCGCGAATGGAACAAACCCCAAGGCCGCCGACATTGCCTATGTGCGCTTCAGAGCACCCGACCTCGAAGTCATGCGGACTTTTCTCCAGGACTTCGGTTTAGCGGTTACTGAGGCTAAGAGCCCAGACGGGTCGCCGGTGCTGTACAGTCGCGGCACGGATCCCTATCCCTACCTGCACGTCGTAGAACAAGGCGAGTCGCAGTTTCTGGGTGTCGGTTTTCGAATGGAAACCCTTGAAGATTTGGAGGCGTTGCAACAATTGGAAGGTGCATCTGCATTGGAAACCCTGTCTGAGCCAGGCGGTGGCAAGCGGGTGAGATTTGTCGACCCACAAGGCATTGAGGTTGATGGCGTTTTCGGCCAAACGGCTGACGAAACCGCGACACCAGCCCAGCGAGAGCCATTAAACTTTGCTGAACAACGCAACCGGCTTGGCGTACCGGTTCGATTGGAAGCCGGACCTTCAAAGGTAAAGCGCCTAGGCCACTGTGTCCTATTTGTGGAAGACTTTCGAACCAGTGAAGCCTGGTACAAAGAACGTTTTGGCTTTGTGAACTCCGATGAGATTTATGTTGAGGACGAATCCAATCTGATCGGTGCATTTATGCGTTGCGACCGTGGCGATGTGGCCGTGGATCACCACACCTTATTTCTTTTTCAGGGCGGCACGCCGGGCACGTTGCAACACGCAGCATTTGAGGTAAATGACTGGGATGACGTCATGCTTGGCCACGATTATTTGAAGAAAAAAGAGTACAAACCAAATTGGGGCATTGGCAAGCACATCCTCGGTAGCCAGGTGTTCGACTATTGGTACGACCCTTACGGCAACAATGTCGAACACTTTACCGACGGCGATTTATTCGACGCGAATCGACCTACCGCTCGGCACTCTATCGACGTCGTCAGGGCCGTACAGTGGGGTGCGGAGATCCCCCATGGTTGAAACACCTGTTCTGATCGCCGGCGGTGGGCCGGTGGGCTTAGTACTGGCCCACGAACTGGATTACCAAGGCGTCAATGCGATTTTGGTGGAACGAAATCCCTCCACAACACGACACCCAAAAATGGACATTACCAATGGGCGGAGTATGGAGATTTTCCATCGTCTCGGTGTCGACAACATGCTGCGCGATGTCGCCGTTCCGGGAGACCACCCTGTCTCGGTGATTTGGTGCAACAATATGGTTGGCGACGAGCTGGCCAGATTCGATTACCCCAGCGTTGACGAGGCAAGAAAAAAGCTGACTGAAAACAATGATGGCACCATGGCACTCGAACCAGGGATGCGGGTGTCTCAGGTATTGCTTGAGCCTGTCTTGAAGGATAATTTAGAAAAAAACAGCGAGCATATTCAGTTGATGTTCGGTTGGGCCCTTGAATCCGTCACTCAGGACAGTAACGGTGTTCTCGCCACGATCAAATCAACAGACTCTGGCGAAACCCGCGAGATAAAATGCCAATACCTCGCTGGGTGCGACGGCGCTGGTAGCATTGCCCGCCGTGAGTTGGGTATACCCATCAACACCATCACACCAAATGATTTTGCTTCGAGCAAAGACCATCGGAGCGACTTCCTGGACTCCGCCCGTGGCGAGCCACCAGCGGACGCACCAGCAATCGATCCTATGTTCATGATCCATTGGGAGTCCAACGATTTAGAACTGTTTGAACGGTTTGGTATCGCCTGGCACATTCAGTCGCCGTTGCGGTGGAGCATTATCTCGCAAAACGACAAAGACACCTGGACGGTCCACACACCCATACCTATGTTCCCATGGATAGAAAACGTGGACCCAAAGGAAGCGTTGTTTAAGCTCTTCGGTTGCGAGTTCGACTGCAATGTATTGGTTGCTAATCCTTGGTATCCACGACTTGGGCTGGCCGATAACTACGGCGCCGGACGGGTATGGTTAGCCGGCGATTCAGTCCATCAGGTTATTCCCACCGGCGGTTACGGAATGAACACTGGTGTGGGAGATGCGATGGCCCTGGGTTGGGTGCTGGCCGCTAATGTCAACGGCTGGGGCGGTCCTGAATTGCTCAAGGCCTATGAAGTCGAGCGCAGACATGTGGGTGCGCGCAATCGATTGGCTTCTGCACGGCACGCAGCTGTTCGCGGAAAGATTAGAATGGAAACGACAACAGATTCTCTGCTAGAGCAGAGCCCACAAGCGGATGAAGATCGACGCCGCTTAGGCGCTTTCATTCAAGACGCGGGAAACCTAGAAAACGAGGCCTGGGGTATCGAGTGGGGCTATCGATATGATGAGTCGCCGGTTATCTGCCATGAAACCGGTGAACCACCCGCTTATGAATGGGAATACTACGAGCCAACGACTTGGCCGGGTGGTAGGCCACCCAATCTATTTCTCGACGATGGCCAACCGTTATTTGATCTGTTTGGCCATGGCTTCACATTACTTAATTTTTCAGACACATCGTGCCAAAGTCTTACTTCGGCCGCGGAGGATGTCGGCTTACCGCTCAAAGTCATTAACATTGCTGATCGAAAGGCCGCGGACTTATATGAGCGCAACTTAGTACTAGTCAGACCGGATCAGCACGTCGCTTGGCGTGGTGACACA
>JBCCFQ010000333.1:0-5038 GCA_039029655.1 Pseudomonadota bacterium
CGCAAACTCCGCCAGCCAGGCAGTGAACTTCATAAAGCACAACCTTTGGCAGTCAAATAGGTTGCTTGCGGTTCACAAGGATGGTCGCTCACGCTTCCCCGCCTATTTGGACGATTACGTTTTCCTTATGGATGGACTCCTGGAATTGTTGCAAGTCCGCTGGAATACTGAACACCTGCACTGGCTAAAACAACTCGCGGACGTGGTGCTGAACGACTTCCAGGACCAAGAACAGGGCGGCTTCTTTTTCACCGCCAACAATCACGAACAACTTCTGTATAGGCCAAAAACTTACAGCGACGAAGCGTTGCCTGCCGGGAACGGTGTCGCAGCAAAGTGTCTCGCCCGTCTTGGGTTTTTGTTAGGTGACAATGCATACATCCGCGCCAGTGAGGACACGCTGAGGTCTGCCTGGCCTGCGCTTTCAAAGTACCCACATGCCCATGGCGCTTTGCTGGATGCCCTGGAGGACCAACTTCACCAGGTGGAGATTGTGATCATTCGTGGACAAGACCCTGAACTGACGAAGTGGCAGCAAGCCGCAGGTTTGGTGTATACACCCAATCGCTTGGTTTTCGCCATTCCCTCAGATTGCCAAGATCTGGAGGGCGGCTTGGCCGACAAGGTCGCCCACGAAAACGGCACAGTGGCGTATCGCTGTCTTGGTCACACCTGCTCCCCACCCATGACTAGCCTTGAGGCCATGATCAAAAGGGAAAAATGAGACCCAGGCACTGGGCATACGGCGCACTTAACATATGATCGCCAGTGGACCCGGGAAACCGTTCAAGGATCGCCGCAATGATGCAAAAAATCCAAGAAGTTCAAGTAGAAACATCGGACTGGCTGTTCAGCATAGAAGTATTCAAGCGAGACGATGGTGCAGGATATATCGCCGAGTATTGGGGCACCCACCCCAAGGCGGCGCCCTCCCCGCCCGTTGGCGAGCCCGCAGAGACTGTGCGAGCCAGTAGTCCAAGGCCTATTGTTGTGGAAGGCCTTTCTGTACAGGAGTTAATCCAGCGATGTAAGGCGGAGATCGCCGATAAGTTCGGTGCGATTGAGAATAGTCGGGAACTCGACTCGGCTTAGACTAAGTAACAGTTTCGAAAGATAGTTTTCAGTTGCAAGTTGACAGTTACAAGAGACGGTCGGACACGTATCAGATAGCGTTCGCTTCTCAGACCTCGCTTGAAGTCTTACGTGAACCGTCATCACTGTCTCTTGAAACTTGAAACCAGAAACTGAAAACTGCCCTCAGTGGTCCACCCGACTCCACCCCTCATCACTCAAGCGCATCTCGTAGGTCGGCCAGTAATGGTTGTCCAGCTTGAGGGTGATGACTTCCGTGGCGTTATTCCACGTCACTGTTTTCAGACGAACAGACTCTCGGTCAGTCTTCTGAGCCACTGCGGCTAGAAACCCATCCAAGTCTGGTGTCGCTTTGCCATCAACTTCCACAATCCGACGACCAGCCCACAGTCCATAGCGGTTTGCGGGTGAACCGAAACCAAAATACGCAACGTAGACACCTTCGTTGGGAATACCTCGCTGTGCCGCCATATCGCGATAGGGTTGTTGCAGCAGCGCCCCTGCCCAAGCCAGCATTCGATTAACGCCACTGCCATCTAATACCACCGTGGGAATGGTTTTGGTCTCAACGTTCCCGTTTCGCCAAAACGTGACATCCACCGTTGGCGCTTGCACGGCTCTCTCCACTTCACGGAATGAATTCACAACCTTGCCGTTGATGGCTAGCAGTAAGTCTCCAGCCCTAAGAAACTCGGCAACGGGTGCCGTGCCCGTTACCCGAACCACTTGCAAGGCCCGTCTTCTTTCGAGGTTGTGACTCTCAAGGCGTTTGATCCAGTCTGCGGGAAGACCCAGGTTTCGCACATTGGACAAAGGGGTTAAGGAAAATTCCGTCTCAAGAGAATAAAGCGGACGACTGGTTTGAACCGCATTTACCATTTCCTGAACCAGCTCGATGGGCACACCTCGGACGAGCTGTCCCGAATCCCTACCTCCTTGATAAGCGAAACTTGACCACAGTGCCTTTACATTCCCTTTACGATCAGCCAATACGCCATCCATGTTTTCTGGCGCATTCACCAAAGACACAACTTCAAGGTTTGAATCGCGAAATCTAAAGGTACGGGACAACGGCAACAGTAATGGATCGATGGAAGCCACCTCGGTACCCTGGGACACTAAACTATGATCCCCCTGAAGGCCTACAACCCAAACAGGATTTCCGGGTCGAAGTGCTTCCCTTGAAAACTTTGCTGTCTGCACTGGCGTATCGCCAATGAGAGCGGGGTCGTAGGACACAATGGCCATATTGTGTTGAGGGTGAACAAACTCAACGCGACCTGGCACTTCCAACGTACTGGCAAAGGTAATACTGACATCACCCAATGCAATCGGTACGGTGTTTCGGTCAACGACAACCAGTCCTCGTTTCGCATCTACCACTAAACCAGTACCGTGATAATACTGATCAGATACCCCAGACAATGGATAAGGCATGTCGAAATTCACCATAACCAGTGATGCCGCCAACGCCTTTGCTCGCGCGTCTCCATTGCCATAAAACCGGGTAGACGCAGGTTCCTTGGCTAAACCCTTTTCCGGGCCCTGAAGCGACTCACAGGGCCACAGACCCAATTCATCATCGCGTTTGCAATGCTGGGCTCGAAACCACTTCCAGTCCATGCGCATGACACGCAGAATTTCGTTGCTGGGGTCTTCAAAAGTAAAAAACCGAAGGGCGGCGGGCTGCCGATCTGCCAGGTTTTCAATGACCCGAGCTAAGTCCTCAAGGTTATCCACGGCTTTCCCGTCAATAGACGTCATTACCGCGCCTCGAGGCACCGCAATAGAGCCAAGTACATAACCCGGCTTGGCTACATAGACACCTTGCACTGGCATATTAAAGTGTCGCGCTTGCTGATAGGACAACTGGTGAAAAACGGCATTACCAAATTCCAAAAACTCATCTGGGGTTACGTCGTGCAGATCTTGAACGGGTAATTTCAGCTGTTTGTTGATACCCCCGCGTTCCAGTTCCACATCAATCGTTTGCCCGACAAAACCGTCCATAATCGCCTCAAGGGGAACAAACTGGGTGACAAGCTCGCCGTTGACACGAATCAGTATATCCCCAGGCTCCAGACCCTCAGCACCTGGACCTCCCGGAACAACCTGTGATACCACCAACATGCCGGTGTGAGATTCGCCAAACGACTCTCGCACTAAGGCCTCGGTCTCCTGGGTCAGACCAAGCCGAGTCAATTCATCAAACGGGCGATAAACAAACACCGTTTGCAAAGTGCCGCGACTCACCGCTTCATCTTCGCGAATCAGATCCAGTGCCCTTTCGATTCTGTCTAAAGGCAAGAAAAAACTCGATGCCGCAGATGTATTGGCACCGGCATTGAGCGCCACCACATTGCCCTTGATATCAATAACCGGTGATCCGGAAGAACCCCCGGACGTACCCGATGCCGCCTGAAAATAAAATGTATTGAAGTCGTTGTACTTACCGCGACCATAAGACGGCGCTTGACGATCCAGCCGGGCAATGGTTCCAGCCAGTATAGATAGCTGCTCCCCAGCATCATTTCCCACCACGCGAATTTCCCGGCCTACATGGGCATTCTCTGGTACTAGCTTTAACTCTTTTGGCTTAAGAAATCGGAGTTCCTCTGGGTCATATCGAAAAAAACCAAAATCGTGTACCGGGTCACGATAGACTGGTTTTAGCGCCACTTCTTCTCGGTTTAAAAATACCGCCTCAGCGACAACCGGGCCAGGCATCACAACGTGACGATTGGTCAAAATCAAACCACGCTCGGCATCCACAACAAAGCCTGTGGCCTGGCTAGACAAACTAGCCTCTGTATCGAATGCCCGAGTACCGTCAATACGAATTGAAACTACGGAAGACGAAATGCTTTCTAGAGTCTTTGACCATCGGGGTGTCTCTTGAGCAAAACCAGTTGCATTGAAAGCAAGTGCTAAAAACGTGGTGCCAAACAGGATTTGGACCATGTTTTTGAGTATCCCACTTCGCCCTAAAGCCAATACTCTGGGTCGGGGCGTGGAAAGATCTAACAAGAACAAGCCAAATTTATTCAAAACTATATCCAAACTCTTGGGAAAATTTCTCTTTTACTGCGTCGATGGTGCAGGGATGATTTTGCGTGCCATGGTGGGCAATCTTAAGACCGCCCAAGACTGATGCTATGCGACCGGTGGTCTCCCAATCCATGTCTTGCATAAGCCCGTACAACAAACCTGCCCGATAGGCGTCACCACACCCTGTTGGATCTTTGATTGCTACGGGGGTTATGTTAGGTATCTTGTATTCTTCTTCTTGGGCCATAATCACAGAACCTTCACTCCCTAAGGTGACGACAAACGCCTCCACCTGAGCTGCTACTTCTTGAGTGGTAAGTCCAGTACGCTCCTGCAACAATTGGCCCTCATAGTCATTGACCGCAATCCATGTCGCCTGTTCAATAAATTTCTTCAGCTGGTCGCCGTCAAACGCCGGCAAGAGCTGGCCTGGGTCAAATACAAAGGGGATGCCTTGGTCCGCAAATTGGGCCGCATGGGCCACCATGGCGTCGGGTGCGTTGGGGGAAATAATGCCAATCGTGCCTGTGCCAGTAGGCATTTGTTGCTTACCCGCCAAACTCATTGCACCAGGATGAAAGGCCGTGATTTGATTGTCATCCAGGTCAGTGGTGATGTAGGCATGGGCGGTGTAGGCGTCAGATTCTTCTATTACGAATCGGGAACTGACACCCTTATTGTCCATCCACGCTTTGTAATCTCCAAAATCGTGGCCCACACTTCCAACGGCAAAACAGTCAGCTCCCAGTTGGGTTAAATTGAAAGCAATGTTGCCCGCACATCCACCGTACTCCCGGCGGAGCTGAGGAACGAGAAAAGACACATTTAGGATATGTATCTTGTCCGGCAGAATGTAGTCTTTAAACTTCCCTTCAAAGACCATGATGTTGTCGTAAGC
>JBCCFQ010000334.1:0-5029 GCA_039029655.1 Pseudomonadota bacterium
ATAGACCTTCGGCCTTACTTTGCCGATCTGCTTTTGACGAATCGACTCCACACGATCGTTTAAAGAGACAGCCAACTCTTCGGCGGCCGCCTGTAATCCCAACATACCGCCTAAGGTTGCAATCATACGCAGTATTTCGCCAACCGTTCGGTGATTGAATACATGGGTCTCTATCCCGTGGCGTACCAACTCGGCAGCAATGTCGGCCTGCAGATCAGAAAATCCTAGAACCAAATCAGGCTCTAGCGCCAGTATTTTCGGGATTTTGGCGCTGGTGAAGGCCGAGACCTTAGGTTTCTCCTTCCGGGCTTGAGGCGGACGGACGGTAAACCCGGAAATTCCAACAATCAGATCCTGAGCACCAAGTAGATACAAGGTTTCAGTAGTTTCTTCGGTGAGACACACCACGCGTTTCGGATAATTGATGAACATGCTCTCTACTCATTAAGAGACAATCCTTGCCTGAATTTCAAAACCATGCAACTCTTAATCTTATCTTTCCAGGATGATGGTCATGATTGCGTTTGTCCAGACACATACCGAACGTTTTCTTTGGGAGTCTAAGTACGCAAACGGCCCAGGCATAGGCAAGTACGCAGTTCGTGTACTCCGGTTTTTGTACGCCTTGGCACGAGATTTTTTTGAAGGCCAGCTGACCCTGCGAGCTATGGGCTTGGTTTACACCACACTGCTTTCGCTAGTCCCACTAATCGCGTTCAGCTTTTCCATCTTAAAAAGCTTCGGTGTACACCAACACGTAAAGCCAACATTGCTCAATCTAATGGCACCGCTGGGCGCCATGGGTGTAGAAATCACCGACCGCATCATTGAGTTTGTTGAAAATGTGCGAGTGGATGCGCTGGCGCTGGTGGGCTTTCTAATCTTGATGTATACGGTGGTGTCCCTAGTTCAAAAGGTTGAAAACACCTTTAATTATATTTGGCACGTCAGTGGCCCGCGAAGCATCGGGCGCCGATTTTCAGAATACCTCAGCGTCATCATGGTAGGCCCATTGCTTATGGCCATTGCTGTTGGTGCGGGCGCCTCCCTGACAAACAATACCTTTGTACAGTATCTTGTAAACACAAAAGGATTGGATGCTGCCATATTTCTGCTAGGCAAACTGACACCTCTGGCGTTAGTGACAACAACATTTACTTTTCTCTATGCATTTATCCCCAACACCAAAGTAAGAATTTCCTCTGCCTTAGTAGGTGGCATAACGGCCGGTTTGTTGTGGGTCACCATTGGCTTTTTATTTGCGTCATTTGTTGCAAGCTCGACGAAATACACTGCCATCTACTCTAGTTTCGCCATTTTGATACTGTTTTTGATCTGGCTTTACGTGGGCTGGCTTATTCTCACGGTAGGCGCCCAGATATCCTTCTACTTTCAGAACCCTGAATACCTTAGACATGGTCGCATCGAACTGGATCTTTCAAATGCCAGTCGCGAACATCTTAGTCTTCGCACAATGCAGTGTATTGGAGACGGCTTTCTGAAGGGTGACAACCGTTGGGATATGGAATCACTTAGCCGCCACTTCCGCATACCCGGTAAGGACGTGGACCGCCTGCTAAACAGACTTCGCAATGCCGGTCTCGTGGTTGAAACGGAGACCGGTAAACTGATGCCCGGGAGAGCACTTGAAGAAATAAAAGTGAACGAGGTCCTTCAAGCCGTACGCCAAACTCAGGCGGGAACAGAACCCACGGCAACCCTTGGCGGCTCGAAGATAACCAGCGTCATGAGCGACATAGAGAATGCCATCGAGGAATCGTTGACAAAGCAATCCCTGCGAGACTTGTTAGTGAGGGAGTAAACCAGGGGCGGTACTCCTTGACCCATAATCTAGCAACCACCACCCGTTTTAGCCAAAGTAACGAATGACTGTGGAGCGTCGTTGGTGAGGAACGGGCCATGGACGGCTAGAGTGACGAACCATCGATTCCCGGGCGGACAGGATGTCCGAACGGGATTTAGCGGAACAGTCATTCGTTACTTTGGCCTCACTCCCCCGCCACCGTCATCTCACTCACCAACACTGACCCACAACGCAAACTGCCCCGGGTATCGAGGTCATTACCCACGGCAACCAAGTCCTGATAGATGTCCTTAAGGTTCCCTGCGACAGTCACTTCGCTCACCGCGTGTTGAATCTCTCCACCTTGAACCCAAAAACCCGCTGCACCACGGGAATAGTCGCCGGTCACCATATTTACGCCGTGACCGATGAGTTCGGACACATAAAACCCGGTATCCATTTCTTTTAGTAACTCATCAAAATCTTTTTCGCCACCGCTGATTTCCATATTGCGAACACCACCGGCATTCCCTGTAGTTGGCAAATTCAATTTTCTACCAGAGTAGCTACTGAGCACATATCCTTGGATTATTCCCTGGTCGATCAACACCCGATCACAAGTTTCCACCCCCTCGTTGTCAAAAGGCGCACTGCCAATGGCTTGAAGCAGGTGAGGTTTTTCTTTGAAATTCACAAACTCGGGAAATATTTGTTGTCCCGCAGCGCCTAATAAAAAGGACGCCTCTCGATACTGACTGCCGCCACTCAGTGCGCCAATACAGTGAGCCATCAGTCCCTTGGCCAGCTCCGGCGGGAATAATATCGGAACTTTTCGTGTCGAGAGCTTTTGTGCGCCCAAACGACGAACGGTGCGCTCAGCGGCGCGCTTCCCCACTTGTTCTGCCGACTCCAAGTGTTGAGGATTTCTGGAGCTGGTGTACCAATAGTCCCGCTCCATGGCGCCGTTTTGTTGTGCCAGAACTGAACAACTGAGACTGTGGCTGGTGCTGTGGTAACCGTCAATAAAACCATGACTGTTGCCATAGACCCTGAGCGCCTGATGTCGCCCTGCAGTGGCCCCTTCTGAGTTTTTGATACGCTCGTCGAAACCCAACGCAACCTGTTCACACGCTTGTGTGATCTCCATGGCGTCCTCTGGTGTGAGACTCCATGGATGGTTTAGATCTAAATCGCGTACTTGCTTGGGCATGAGTTCTGCCTCAGCCAGTCCGGCACAGGTATCTTCTTGGGTATAGCCAGCAATGCTACAGGCCTTCGCTACGGTGCTTCTCACTTGGTCAGGATCCAAATCAGAGGTGCTGGCGGTACCTTTTTTCTTACCCATATAGACCGTGACACCCATACCTCGGTCTTTTTGATACTCAACCGTCTCCACCTCGCCAAACCGACTTGTTACAGTCAAACCCGCATCCACCGTCGCCGCCGCTGACGCCTGATCGGCTCCCAGTCGACGCGCTTCCTGGAGCACGTCATTTATGAGTCCTATCAATTGTTCTTTGGATACCGTTATGTCGGATTTTTCAACGTCATTCATTATTTAGGCCTACAAGCAATTTCATGGCATTCTACCCTTTTATGGGGAAGGCCACAGAGCCCTTTGATGAGCAACGACAAGCCGAGTAAGACCCAAAAAAAACGCGAAATGTTAGCGCTCCAAGATCTTGGCGAAAGACTAATTACGCTCTCCGAACACCAGTTGGAAAAGATCACTCTGCCGGAAGACTTAGCCCAGGCGGTGCACGAAGCAAGAAACATGACCAAGCGAGGTGCGCTTTACCGGCAGAAACAATATATTGGCAAGGTGATGCGGCAACTAGACTGTACGCCCATCAAAGACGCTTTGGCCAAACTAGATCGCGTCAAACGCCAACAAATTGCATTGTTCAAACAAGCCGAAACCTGGCGAGACCGAATACTGTCGGGCACACCTGAAGACATTGAAGCTTTTGTGAACTCCTACCCGGATGCTGATCGACAGCAAATCCGAGCGTGGCGCAGGCAATATGATCGCGAAAGAAGCGCAGCTAAAACTCCTAGATCTTCCAAGCTATTATTTAGATATATTCATGAATTACTTCAAACCTTGTTGGAAACTGGCACCGCCTAGAAACCCGCAGTTTTGCGCAAGTTTGCTCCACTGATACAATTGCACGATTAAGTAGCAAACAAGATGCACTCTGTATGGGAGCGTGGAAGGCTTGTTTTTGCTTCTCACGGAAGCCCCACAGAGCGAAGTTCCAGATAACGACAATATTTAAGGATCATTCATGAAATTATTTAGTCGCATCGCCCTGTTTAGCCTGTGGGTCACTCTTCTCACCCCCGTCCATGCAGAATATGTGGCCTACTCCGTAGATGACGGGGAACGTCGACCACTGCCTGAATTCATTGACGATATTGAGGCTGTGGATCTGCTGAACGTTGAGTGGGGAGGCTATGGTGGCAGGAAAGCTCGGGTTGGCGTTTTGGAAGTCGACAACAACTCAGGATCGGGCAGTTTCGTGGTGACCAGCGCATTGGGCACCACTATTAACTACTCTTCGGCAGAAACCGGAGTCCCCGTAAACGGCATCGAAGCCATTGTTGTGGATGTATTAAATCGCACCGGCCGTTATCGCATGGTGGAGCGAGAAGGCAAAGCCTTACAGAGCGTCATCAACGAACAAGACATGGGTGACGGCGGTCGAATTGCTAAACCTTCGGCGGCAAAGATTGGCAACATCTTGGGCGCCGAGTACTTGGTTCAAGTAGTGGTGACTAGCTATGAACCCGGCACCAGTGGTAAGGACATCGGCGTAGGCGGCATCGCACGCAAGGTACCGCTGCTGGGTGGGGTCAAGCTGAAAAACCGTAAAGGCCAAGTGGGCATGAACTTTCGCCTCATCGATGCGGAGACCAGCGAAATTCTATTTACCAAGCAAATTGAGTCCGTCATCAAGGAATCTGGCCTAGCCTTTGGCGGTGCCGGCTGGAGCAGTGCTGCCGTGCTGGGTGGCTTTATGTCCAACTATTCAAAGACACCCATCGGCCAGGCAGTTATCGCGGGTATCAACGAAGGTGTTTACGAACTTGTGAAGCAAATCGGTTCTGCGTCGGCCCAGGGCTCGGTGGTTAAAGCAGACGCCAGAGAAGTCTTCGTCAACTTAGGTGCCGACAGTGTAGAGTCGGGAGAGGTGATGAAAGTCATGCAAAAGGGAGAGGAAC
>JBCCFQ010000335.1:0-5012 GCA_039029655.1 Pseudomonadota bacterium
ACACTGTTATTGAACAAATCCATCGCAATAAACATGTCTCGAGACAAGTTGTGGGGCAGATCGTAAGCACTGCCAATCACCGCTGGTTTTGGCTTGATCTGCTTCTTCAAACCCAAAAAACCCGCCAGTAGAGATCCGGCGATGGCAAGGTATGGATTCACGTCTGCGCCCGCCACACGATTTTCTACTCGTCGATCCTTGGGGGATGATTCGGGCACACGTAAACCCACGGTGCGGTTGTCATGGCCCCACTGAATATTGATGGGTGCCGACAGATGTCTCGCGAAGCGACGATAAGAATTTACATAGGGTGCAAATAACAAGAGTGCTTTCGGAATATACTCTTGTTGACCGCCAATAAAGTGGTGGAAATTGTCAGACGGAGAACCATCAGGGTTCGAGAATATATTGCTGTTGTCGTCGATACGAACCACACTTTGATGCAGATGCAAGGCGCTACCCGGCTCTTGCGCCATTGGTTTTGCCATGAAGGTGGCATACACATCGTGACGCATGGCCGCCTCTCTTGCCGTTCTCTTAAAGCGAAACACTTGGTCCGCCAGCGAAAGTGGATCTCCGTGCAAGAAGTTTATTTCAACCTGGGCCGCACCGGCTTCGTGAATCAGTGTGTCAACTTCAATCTCTTGAGCTTCGCAAAAATCGTAGATTTCCTCAAACAATGGTTCGAACTCATTGACCGCATCAATACTATAGGGTTGACGGGCTGTGGCGCGCCCGGAACGACCCACCGGGGGTTCCAATGGATAGTCAGGGTCAACGTTCGGTTTGACTAAGTAAAACTCCACTTCGGGCGCCACCACCGGCTTCAACCCCTGTTCCTCATACATGGCCAAGACACGTTTTAGTACGTAACGTGGCGCAATCTCCACAGGGGAGCCATCAAAATGGAAACAGTCTTGTATCACTGATGCGGTGGGATCCGTGGCCCATGGCACGGTCGCTAAGGTGTTCACATCAGGTCGGACCACCATATCGCGGTCTGCCATGCTAATCACCGGCTCCATCACGAACTCACCATTGACAGATTGGATGAATATGGACTCAGGCAAGCGCATGCCTTCTTCTTTGGAGAACTTCTTGGCGGGAACAAACTTACCCCTCGCGATACCCGACATATCGGGAACAACACCCTCTACTTCTTCAATTCGATTGTCTCTCAACCACTGGTCGATTTGATCCATGGATCACCCTTTTTCTGCTTGCGTATTGTGTCGCCGCATCAATAAACGCGTTGAATATGGCCAACGACTCTTTGCTTTCCTCTACCTTCCACTCTGGATGCCATTGCACGCCTAAGGTGAAGCCGGGTGCGAACGTGTGAACAAAAGCTTCGACTAAGCCGTCGGTGGCATGGGCTTCAGCCTTGAGACAAGGCGCAAGCTCATGAATACCCTGAGAGTGCAATGAATTGACAGTCAGAGACTGACGACCGGTCAGCTGAGCCAGCAAACCACCTGCCACCAGTTGCACAGAGTGGGCTGGACCGTATTGCACCTCCAGTTCTTGGTCTTTGACTTCCCGATGATCATCGTATCCTGGTTGCTCGTGCACATGCTGATGCAGAGTGCCACCCAGCGCGACGTTCATTTCTTGAAAGCCGCGACACACACTCAACAAGGGGATACCCCGGTCAATGACTTGTTGTAGTAAAGGCAGGGTTAAGGCATCTCGATTGGGATCGTGCCAAGTCCCGTCGCGACTGGCAGGACCGTTGTAATGATGAGGCTCAATATTCGACGGGCTCCCGGTTAGGAACAATCCATCTAGTCTCTCCAACACATCATTCAGATTTAGGTCAGGAAGTACGGGAATGAGGTTGGGATAACCACCGGCGACAACAATGGCTTTGATGTATTTTTCGCCGACGGCGTGAAAGGGATGTGGATCAATAAGCCGGTGATCCGCCGGAATACCAATGGTGGGTTTAGACCACATACAAGGTGCTCTCGCACCAACCTCCTCGTCAACCAAAACTGGAAATCAGACTAACACAATTCGTTTAACTTAACATTTGGAAGTACTTGATTTTTATGCCACCAACCTCTCCTCATGTGACCCAGGTCACACTTTTACGTCGGTGCCTCGGGTACATTTTAGAAACAATAAAAAGAAGATTTGAGAGCATCCGTGGACACCCAGTTTGACCTGACTCAGGAACCTGATCGTCGATCAGAAGATCGGCGCATGAAAACCCGCTTTTTCAACAAACGACACCTAGGCATCGGTGCGCGGAGGCGAAGCGGCGGTCGGCGACGATACGATCCACCCCAATATGTGGACTGGTATGAGTCGGATCTCATGGTGATGGCCCTTGGCATTGTGGTGTTGTCTTTAGCGGATGCGTTTATCACCTTAAGGCTCCTGGACATGGGCGCCATAGAGGCCAACGTGTTAATGGCGAGACTGATTGAGCAAGACGTGCACACTTTTGTCGCGTTAAAGATTGCCCTAACGGGTCTCACCATCGTGCTCTTGGTGGTTCACAAAAACTTTCGGTTTATCCAAATGATCTCGGTGAAGACCTTAATTTGGGTTTTTTTGGGGCTGTATATGGCGCTGATTGCCTATGAGCTGGCGCTACTGCAATTGATACCCAAGATAGAGAATCCGTCTAACTTTCTATAAAACAATAAGTTACGGATTTTTTATGGGAAAATTCTAGAGAAAGCGTGATCCACGTCTCAGAATGAAATACCACTTCTACCTATGATGGTAGGAGCTTATGTTAAAAAGTCGGAGCAGGGTTTTGACCCAGCAGGTGTCTAAAAATCAAAAAACAAAGGGTATGCGTACCCAAGCAAAAGCGTGGCAACAGCTTTTGCAATGCACCACTGACTCTGAAAAAAGTAACCCCCAGCCCGATGAACAAGCCGAGATCATTGAGCTGACTTTGGTGCCTCGCTAAACAGCTGCTGCAGGCGGCTGCAAGCCTGACACTGTGCGATGCGATGCATGGCACCTTCCAGGCATCGTATGTGGATTCGACACTATCCGATGCACCCTACATACGAGGGGTTACAAAGCCTCACAGCTCCTCCGCAACTTGACCAGCTCGGCCACTACCACCATGCATACCCAGACTCGCTACAACCAAACCCTCATGTCCACTACCGCCCCCCCCACCCCCCCCCCTACCGGGTGAGAGTCCTTGTCCGCAAACCGGACCACCTTGTCCTCCACCGAAGGGCAGTACCTTGGCCCCTTGGAGTCCACCCACCCCCCGTACACTGGCGTTTCATGCAGGTACTCCCGGATCAGCTTGTGCGACTCCTTGCCAGTGCACGTGACGTAGCACACCTCCTGCTCCCTTTCTAGCCACGCCGCCTCGTCAAACGAAAACCAGCGCACCACGGGGTCCCCCGACTACACACCAAGCCGCGAAAAGTCAACTGTCCGCCGGTCGACTCGCGGCGGACTACCGGTTTTCAACCTGCCACTGGTGAAGCCAAGGGCCTGAAGGGCTTCGGTTAAGCCAGTGGAGGGGGCCTCCCCGGCTCTACCCGCGGGCAACGACTAGCGCCCCACCCAGATGGTGCCGTTCATGAACGTGCCGGTGGTGAGGACCACGGCGGGGGCGTGGAAAGTGACGCCGAACCACGTGCGGACGCCGCGCACGTGGGAGTTGGAGTCGACTTCCAGGTCAACAGCCATCGCCTGGAGGAAAGGGGCCGGGGGGGTGAGCTGCAGGTCTTCCACTTTCCGGGGTGGGGATTGTAGCTCGTTCAGCAAAACCCTACTACGCGCTGCAGCGAGGCCAACTTGAGTAGCTGATTGCAGTGTGGCAATATGTGTCGTTGCAATGTGGTAAATGTAGGGGACTGGGACCCTTTCCCGGCAGTGACCTCCGGTTCTATGCAACGCTAGAGGAGCGGGCCGGGAGGGTGTTGTACCCTCCCAACACGGTTTTGCGCTTGGATACAGCATTGTCGGCGCGATGTGAGCGGTATCTACTGTACCTGGGCTCTCTCCGTGATGCGTCTCTCTACCTCGGCACCTCTCTAGGCTAGGGTGCTAAATCACAGTAGCGAGAGGCTTCCTCGCCGTGTATTTGGCTACATGGAGTTTGCTCCGGTGTGGCAGTGCAGCGACGAGGGGGGGGGCATGCCTGGCCATACCCAGGCTACAACAACCTGAGTCAGCGCGCCAAGTACAAGGCAGAGGCCCGTGCGGGGGTACGCTTGCAGCTGCATCGCACCACGAGTCAAAGGCCCCACCTGCCACAAAGGCGGCCCGAGGGCACCTTGCACATCCTGCACGTGAACAACCAGCACTTCGAATAACCCAAAATGGATCGATACCACAGAGGGCGACCACTTGACATCGGTACACTCACTCCAATCCCCTCAGAACGGCGCTCACGGCATCCTGTTTAAGTTTCTACCCTTCGGGGTCCCCTATTCGGCTCAAAGGCCCCAGGCCGCTGTCCCTGCTGTCCAATGGTCCGGATGATGGATGCTAGTTAAAAAGCAGCATCCCCAGGCTTGTGGGGATCCGTTGTTGGGGGTCGTAGGACGCATGAAAACCGTCATGGTAGCATACAACTACGTCCCATGGTTGACACTACTCACCAATCCCTAATCACTACTCACTACTTAGGCTCGGCCCCCCTTCCCCCTTCCAATCGTACCTCACGAATCTCCAGCCCCTCCTGAGACTCCAGTACCCCGCGCATCCGATGCGAGTACTCCACTTTATCCGTTTACGCGCGCAGCGCCCGCACCGCGGGCCCCCTGGACGTATTCAACACGTGCTTCATCAGGTAGCACGCGTCCGCCATCTTGCCGATCTCCCCGCCCAACGCGTCCACCTCGTGCACCAGCTGCGACTTGGCCAAGCCCCCGACCGCAGGGTTGCACGGCTGCCAAGCGATTTTGTCAAGTGTAAGGGTGAGGAGCAGGGTGTGGGCGCCTAGCCGGGCCGAGGCTAGTGCGGCCTCGCAGCCGGCGTGGCCTGCGCCCACCACGATGACGTCATACCGGTCGTCGTCTGCG
>JBCCFQ010000336.1:0-4999 GCA_039029655.1 Pseudomonadota bacterium
GATTCATGGCTAAGCTGTACGTTAAAACCTTTGGTTGCCAAATGAATGAGTACGATTCCGAAAAAATGGTGGACGTACTTAGGGAATCCCATGGCCTTGAGTTGACAGAGAATGCAGAACAAGCAGACGTGTTGTTGCTCAATACTTGTTCAATAAGAGAAAAGGCTCAAGAGAAGGTATTTTCCCAACTGGGTCGATGGCGACAATGGAAAAAAGATAACCCTAATCTGGTTATCGGTGTGGGTGGGTGTGTTGCAAGCCAGGAGGGTAAGAACATCACCAAACGTGCACCTTTTGTTGATCTTGTGTTTGGTCCGCAAACACTGCACCGGCTGCCGGGTATGTTGAACCGATACAAAGAGTCGGGTGATTCCCAGGTGGACATTTCTTTTCCAGAGATCGAAAAGTTTGATGCCTTGCCTAAGCCTAAAGCAGAAGGGCCCACGGCGTTTGTCTCTATCATGGAGGGATGCAGCAAGTATTGTTCTTTTTGCGTGGTGCCCTACACTAGGGGCGAGGAAATAAGCCGTCCCTTCGATGGTGTGATTGCTGAAATTGTCAGGTTGGCCCAACAAGGCGTAAAAGAGGTGAACCTGCTGGGTCAAAACGTCAATGCCTATCAAGGAAGGATGCACGATGGCTCTACCATTGACCTAGGCGGTTTGATCCACTATGTCGCAGCGGTAGACGGAATCGAACGGATACGATTTACGACGTCTCACCCTGTAGAGTTTTCTGCAAGCCTGGTTGAGGCATATGCCAATGTCCCGCAATTGGCCAATTATTTGCATCTGCCTGTGCAAAGTGGTTCAGATCGTATTCTGTCTTTGATGAAACGCGGCCACACGACACTAGAGTATAAACACAAGATCCGAAAACTCAGGGAAGCAAGACCGGATATCTCAATATCTTCAGACTTTATCGTGGGATTCCCCGGCGAGACCCAAGCCGATTTCGACGCCACCATGAAGTTGATCGAAGATGTAGGCTTTGATCAGTCGTTTAGCTTTGTCTACAGCGCTCGACCAGGAACACCAGCCGCATCTTTGTCTGACCCCGTTCCTCTGGAAGAAAAGAAACGACGTTTGTCTTTGTTACAACATCGTGTCAACGCCCAAGCAGCCAAAATCAGTGAGACCATGGTGGGTTCGACGCAAACTGTATTGGTTGAGCGCCACGCAAAGAAAGACCCCGGTCAGGTGGCCGGCCGAACCGAGAACAACCGATGGGTTAATTTTGATGCGCCTGATTCTGTAATTGGCGAGTTCGTTGATGTGGTTGTTACCGAGGCTATGCCCAATTCACTGCGAGGTCGACTCGCTTGAGTGCCGCAGCCGGGAACAAACAAGTAAGATTTTCATTAGAGCCTGCGGACAATAATCGCTTGGCCAACCTGTGCGGACAATTTGACCAGCACTTGATACAAATAGAAGAGCGGTTAGGTATCAGTATCAGCAATCGCGGTGGTGATTTTTTGTTGGGTGGTGAGCATCAAGCGGTGGTAGTGGGTAAGAAACTCTTGCAAGAATTGTATCGCCAGACTGAATCGGGTTCTTTGTCATCTGAGTCTATTCATTTGCAGCTGCAGGAGTCTGGATTGGCCAGTCTTGTGGATGAAGACAATGTAGCTATCGTTGTGCAAACCAAACGCAAGTCCGTTACCGGTCGTGGTGCAAACCAAAACAGATATTTGGCTGGAATCCAGAAATACGATCTTAATTTTGGGGTGGGGCCTGCAGGTACGGGAAAAACCTATCTCGCGGTTGCGTGTGCTGTGGAAGCGCTTGAGCAGGAACGTGCGAGACGTATTGTATTGGTGAGACCTGCGGTAGAGGCGGGAGAGAGGTTGGGTTTCTTGCCCGGAGATATGTCACAAAAGGTCGACCCCTACTTGCGTCCGATCTACGATGCTTTGTACGAAATGCTGGGCTTTGATCAGGTTTCTCGCCTGGTCGAAAAAAATGTCATCGAGGTGGCGCCCCTGGCGTACATGCGTGGTCGCTCCCTTAACGAGTCTTTCATTATTCTGGACGAGGCTCAGAACACCACTCGTGAACAAATGAAAATGTTTTTGACCCGTATCGGATTTGGTGCAAAAGCCGTGGTTACAGGAGATGTGACTCAAATAGATTTGCCCTCTTCTCAAGGCAGTGGTCTGCGTCATGTCTTAGGTGTGCTTAAGGGTTTGCAGGGCGTATTCGTTACCAAATTTGAATCAAAGGACGTGGTGCGTCATCCGTTAGTAAGGCGCATAGTTGATGCCTATGCAAGAGATGAAGCAAACCATGACGGCAAGACTAAATCTTGATGTTCAGTATGCTGGTTCGGAGGGGCATCCAGTGCCATCCGAAGATGAGTTTCATGGTTGGGTAAATGCGGCTTTGCCGGAGCAGGGCTTTTTTAGCTTGCTTGTTAGGGTGGTGACCCAAGAAGAGTCTCAATCTTTGAATGATCAGTTTAGGGGTAAGCAAAGACCCACCAATGTCTTGTCTTTCCCCATTCACGTTCAGGATGAGACGGGAGCGCAGTACCTGGGCGATGTCGTGATCTGTGAAAAGGTCGTGAGTGACGAAGCCCAGGCTCAGGAGAAGGATCCTGTGGCCCACTGGGCCCATTTAACGGTGCATGGTGTCCTACATTTGTTGGGTTTTGACCACGAAATCCCGGAGGAAGCCGTCAAAATGGAGAACCGGGAAGTGGAAATCTTGGCCGGATTAGGCTATCAAGATCCCTATCATTAACAAGTTGTGAGAGGTTCGCAAAACAACCCCATATGACAGACGACGGTCCGCGTAGCAACGGCTCTGGGTTCACTGGCTGGTTTAGGCGTCTCGCCTCAGCTATTGGCCGAAAACCTCAGGGTCGAGACGAGTTCTTAGAGATTCTGCAGGATGCCCAGGAGCAACACATATTCGATCGAGACTCTCGGGAAATGCTGGAAGGGGTCTTGGAGGTGGCCGACAGCCAAGCCCGAGACATCATGATTCCACGCTCGCAAATGACCGTGTTGCAGAGAGAGGATGATCCAAACTCCTTACTTTCTCACATCATCGATTCTGGTCATTCACGGTTTCCCGTGGTTGGAGAGAATCGTGATGAAGTCGTGGGTATTCTGCTGGCAAAAGATTTGTTGCGGTTCTTCGCAGAAAATGAAAAGCGGGCGTTTGATATCCGAGAGTGTATTAGACCGGCGGTGTTTATTCCCGAAAGTAAACGACTTAATGTGCTGCTGAAAGAGTTCCGAGCTAACCGGAATCACATGGCTATTGTTGTTGACGAATATGGCGGTGTGGCTGGACTTATTACCATTGAGGACGTGCTGGAACAGATTGTCGGGGACCTTGATGATGAACATGACATCGATGATGAGGTTAGCATTCAGAAAGAGGACGACAACCGATTCACTGTTCGCGCCATCACCAGAATCGATGAGTTTAACGAGTACTTTGGCGTTGAGCTAAGCGACGAGGAGTATGACACAGTCGGTGGTCTGATCATTCACGAATTAGGTCGTCTGCCACGACGCGGCGAGTCTATCGCTTTTGATAAGTTTCAGTTCAAAGTTTTGCGAAGTGACAGACGCCGAGTTGAGACCGTACAGGCGATTGTTACTGGGCGGCGAGCACTTCACAACAACGCCGGGTAGGCAGTATCTAAGTTGAACAGCAAATTGATCGTTCCACTGGCACTACTGGTCGGTGCGCTGCTTCCTTTGGCGTTTGCTCCATTTGGTGTTTTCCCTCTTGCCATTCTATTGCCGGTGGGCCTTTTCCTGTTATTGGATTGTGCTGACGACAAAGCCCATGGGTTTCGTATTGGCTTCGCCTTCGGTTTTGCCGGTTTTTTGGGTGGCCTCTACTGGCTTTACATCAGTCTGCACACCTTCGGAAATGCGCCGCTGTATATCGCCATACCACTTATGCTTGGGACCGTGGCTATCATGGCCGCTTACTCCGGTTTGTTTGGCTGGATATACGCAAGGTGGCTAAGACAGCATACCCAGTTTGTGCGATACATCTTGCTGGCTCCGGCGGTGTGGGTGTTGCTGGATTGGATGCGGGGTTGGGTGGCCACCGGTTTCCCGTGGTTGAGTCTTGGCTATAGTCAAACTGATTCGGTGTTGTCTGGTTTTGCACCGGTGATTGGTGTGTTCGGTATTACCTATTTAGTCATAGTGCTATCGGGCTCTGTTACCTATTTGGTTCGTAGCCCCAAGTCACCATTGGTCATGGTGTTGATTGTGGCCATTATGGCGACGGGTGCTCTTGTAAGACCCATGAGTTTTACCCAGCCTGTTGGTGAGCCCATTGACGTCAGTTTAGTGCAAGGGTCGATTCCCCAAGATCGCAAATGGAAGAAAGAACAGTTTGTTCCGACGCTTAATCTCTACTAAAAGCTAAATCTTCCAACATAAAATAAATCATTTAAATACGACCATATCAAAACGCTTACTAATCACGCCATTTAATGGAACATCCCATGCTTGGATGCTGCGTTTGAGGCCCGTGACCCGTTTTAATGATTTGGCGCATTGCATTTAACAATTCACTATTTTGATGGTGATCTTGAGTGCGCGACGGGTTTTTATCGTTTAATCGCCCACGATATTGTAACTCTAAATTTTGATTATATCCAAAAAAATCAGGTGTACAAACCGCTCCATAGGCTTTTGCAACTTTTTGAGTCTCATCCACCAAATATGGAAATGTCATTTTATGTCTCTTTGCAAATTCTTTCATCTTTTCAGGGCTGTCATCACGGTAATTTTGATAATCATTTGGCATCAATGCGAACACACGCACCCCCTCACCAATTAACTGGTCTGCATCACTTACAAAATCATCTATAATTGCCTTTACATAAGGACAATGATTACAAATAAAAGCAATTAACAAACCTTTTTCGCCCGCACGCATTTGATGCTTACGGCCATCAAAATCATAAAGACTAAAAGCCGATG
This sequence comes from Pseudomonadota bacterium, assembly GCA_039029655.1. Lineage (GTDB taxonomy): Bacteria > Pseudomonadota > Gammaproteobacteria > Steroidobacterales > JBCCFQ01 > JBCCFQ01. The sequence goes on from JBCCFQ010000336.1 coordinate 4,961, forward strand.
CCAATTTTCCAAAATCACATATAGGAGTATCTAATAACA
>JBCCFQ010000337.1:0-4971 GCA_039029655.1 Pseudomonadota bacterium
ATCAGTCGAGCGCCTTTAGGAATCAACAATCTTGATCCATCGAATCCATACACATCATGAGCCACCTGTGCTCGAACTAAGCCTGCCAAGTCGGATGAGATGGCGGTTTCCAAAACTCCCCGAATCAGTGTGCCCTGGGTGATCAAACGATCCAGATTCGACAATCGACTCGCGGACTCAATGGTTTTTTCAGCAGCGACTGACTCCGCTACTTCAAGCGGCTTATCAAATACATTCTGCCCGGGCGCCAGCCCGTTGTTTGACTTGTTGAAGATGAGAATCGGCGCGCGACGGCGTTGTTCGGCCAGTTTTTCTGCGGCTTCGACGGCTTTCAATTGCTGGCGCATCACCTCAAATTCCAGCTCTCTTTGATAGGGATCTATGTCGGGTTGTTTTCTTGGTTGCGGTTTTGGCGGTTCAATGCGTTCGGGTAACGCGGGCGGCTCGCTGCGATTGCCTATTTCAAACGGAATGGGTTCAGAGTCAGTCAGCTCCGGAGCTTCGGTTTCTTCCGACCCATTGATCCACCAAAGGGCACCCAACACCGCCGCCAGACCAAACCCGACACCGAGCCAACTGCGGTGGCGATGGGGTGCCGCGACCTCTGGAATTCCCCGTTCCTCAAAAACCGGCTCTTGTATCGTTTCTTCTTCGCGCTCTCGGTACTCCATCAATCACGGCCCATCGCGTTCCTGGGGGCTGTTGAGATCCAGTTCCGGTTCACCGTTAAACGACTCGTTGAAAATACAGGTGACGAGATTGCCGTTTCGAAGCGTGAACTGCCGACCGATCCGATGCACCACCACATATCGACCCTCGATCTTATGATTCACCAACGATTCATTCTGTTCTTTGTCAACCAGAAAAATAGCCGGCGTGTCGGTCACCGTGTCAAACTCAAAATAAGTAAACTGGCCGTTATCAAAAATGCGTTTGGGGACCTGGTCTTTGTCGCCTGAGAAACTGTAATCAAAGTTCCAATCTTCCGGGCCGGCGAGGCCGGCGACTAGACTCTCTCTGATTTGACGCTGCCTTTTTGTTTTTGCCTTAAGATGTCGAACGTCTTCATCCGTGTAATGAAACCGAATGGTCCAGCTCATGTTCTGATCGGTGTGGGCAGTTTTTTCTTGGGCTGTCAGCGAGAAATTGTAGATACGTCGAGTGCTCACCTCCGTAGAGGAGGTAACCACTGCCAAGTTCGTGTCTGCGTTTTCCTCGATGGGTTTCAAAAAGAGGAGATTGCCGGCTTCATTGGGCACGACCTGCCAGGCCAGCGAATCCCCGATGGATAGATTCTCGATTTGTTCATCAGGCGCAAACTGAATCAGCGTTTGAAAACCGTAGTGACCAGTGACTTTGACCACATCTCGGGGGTTATACGTAATAGTACGTATACGAGGATCAAACACACCTGGCGCCGCCGACTGTTCGGCTAGCGCCGGGCAGACAATGAGAAACGGAAGTAGGTAGAGGATGTTTTTCATGAGATTGTATTCGTTATTGTTGGCTTAGGATTTCCTGGTCACGCCGATAGTGGGTGACCTGAAACCCAAGCGGATTGATGAAGCGATCTTGTAGTGCCTTAGGCGTCTGTACGTAGCGGAACTTCAAGATGCCCACCCAATGATTGACGGTTGCGTTTCGCAACGCGGTTTGTGTGGCGGTTGAAAACCGCACACTAGCGGTTTGTCGGTTCAGAAATGAAACGTTCTTAACCGTCACTGATACCGTCGTATCATGGCCATAAGTTTCGGTCGGTCGTTTTGGATTGCTACGCTGATACAAAGCTCGATAGTCGGCGAGGGCATCGCTCGCAGAGTACAAGGACACCATCTCGAAGTTAGCTTTGAGATCGGTGGGGTCATAGGTTTCTCGGGCCACCAAAAATTTCACGATGTTGGCCATGGTGACCGCTTCGTTGTCGGACAGTGCGCCAGGCTCTAGTGCTTGCAATCGTTCTACTCGGCCCGTGCTTTCGTCTAAGGTAATGACGAAGGGAGCAAACTCCTTAAGCGGTAAGACAAGAACCAGACCGGATACAGACAACACCGTCGTTGCGATGGCAAGCGTTGCGACAATCCAAGCCCGCTTACGTGATTGTTGTAGGCGACCATAAATTTCATAGTCCCAGGTGGCCCCATCTTTGAAGTACTGCTCAGTCATGACGGGCGAGACTGTTCACGCACTTGGCGTGATGCCCAATCGTTTTGAGAGAAAGATGTCCGTTGTCTCAATGGAGTCGCTGCCGCGTCGGCGGACTGTGATTCCGGCTGGGTTTTGCCTCGAACACGTTGTGCCACCGAACTTGCGGCTCGAGACACCCCGCGCTGTGCATAGATGGCAGCACCCGTTGCGACCGTGCCATAGGCGCCTAGTGTCGATAGTGAAAATCCGCCCGCGACACCGGCTGCCCATCCGAGAATCTGTTGCGCCAATAGAAATGCCGCCGCCATGACTAACGCGTAAGGCGCGATCTGTGTCAGGGATGCCGTACCGGCGTTGGCTGCAGTGATGAGCGGAAGTGACGCTTGATCTAAAATCGACACGATGAGCAAGAGGAGTGCGTAGGTGAAGATCGGAATCAGCGCAAAACTCAATAGCTGTCGTAACCAACCTTCAAAGATCCGTCGTGTTGAATCGAAGAGATAGAGAAGTATGAAAAACGGAGCCACCGACAACAGCACTGCCACAGAGAGCTTAGCGAGCATCAAGAGAAACGTGACATAGCCGACCGTGAGTAGCGTGACTAACCAGACTACGCCTGCTAAGAAAATGGGACCGACATTGGTTAGGCCTCCGTTGTTCCAGAGTAGGGCGGCTGATTGGAGTCCTCGATCATAAATCTCACCCACAGCCCCATTTATGCCGGCGGTTTCGGCCGTGGCGGATTCCAATAAACTTGTGGCCATGGCTTCTGGCACATCGGTAAACAGTGCAAATACAAACCGCATGAGCAACGCGACGTTCGTCACCAACACATAGATGAAAACAAACTTCAGTATGCGTGGGAAAAGTTCGGGCAGCGTTGGACTCAAGCGTCCTATCAATAGCGCGTACCCTTGCACGATCACAAACAACACCATGAGTGCGGTGACCCAATCGTTTCCGACGTTGTTAAAGCTGGTCCACGCATCAAACACGAAGGTGTCGATGGCAGCGTCGGTGGCATTCAAGATGGATTCCAACATTTTTTTAGAGTCCTTCGTTTGAGGTGTTCGCGGGGTCGCAGTCGTTGAAGGCTTGAGTAGACGGCACACGCCAGCCGGGCACTTTCTCTTGACGTCTCCGCGCATCCTCTTGAGTAACTCTTTCCTGGCAGGCGGCGATTTCTTCCAGCGTCTTGTGCCACCAAGCACGAAAATCAGGTTTTCTGAATTCCTCTGGGTCTATTCGGTTGCCGCTCAGTTTGCCAACACGCTCCGCCAGCGCTTGGAGCTCGGCGTTGCACGAAACACTTTCGGTGCTTGACTCAAAACAATAAGGCACGGTGCGCGAACGACGAACCTCAATGTAGAGGGCATCGCTTTCGTTGATCATCAAATCCCGCAATGCTGATCGCCCTTCGCACCCGAGGGTGGCTGACAAAGTCATCAACAAGAGGGCCTTAAGGGTCACGGTGCAACCTGATCGATTTGAAAAACAGGTTTTGGCGTGTTGCACGGCACTTCGGAAAGAGAAGCTTGCGGATCTTTACACGGTGCCTTGAGGTCCTGGTGGCTACATCCGGCCAGCACTGTTAGTACGAGGAAGAGCTTGAGTTGTCGCAGTTTCATCATTTTGCCCTTTAAAAAATCATTGGGTGGGGATGTTACCCAGGGGGTGGGTCTCGTAGCGGAGCATGGCGGCAATGTTGGTGGCATCCACCAGGAGCTGTTGGTCCGAGGAGGCTTGTTGTTGTACGCGAAGTGTTTGTAGGCGGACTAACTCGTTCAGGGATAGACCGTTCTCGACGCCAACGCGCACGTTGAGATCGGCAACGGCTTTCGCGTCGTCGGCTTCCTCAATTTGGCTCATCATGACTTCGTAGTTGACCGTGCGCTCTTCGGTCTCATCAAAAGCCCGCTCGGCAACGGCCATGCTGGCGTAGGCGGTGTCACGTCTTCGTTCGTGGGCCATGGCATTTGGACTGGTGCCGTCACGTCGATCGATTTCTTCCGCCGCACCAATTTGAAGTGCTCGAACAAGCGCTTCATAGATCTCGCGGGTGTCTGAGGCAGAGCCGGGCAATCCACCGGCTTCCAAGATACGAAGCGTGTCCTGCCAGCTGGAAGGCGCATAGCGCCTTGCATCACGGTAGACCTGACTATTAAAGAGTTCACCAAAGCCGTAGTTGCCAGTGATGGCGTCAACTTGCTTGACGGCTTCTTGCAGTTGTTCAAACTGACGCTCATAAGCTTGTTGCATCTGAATGAGCTGCCGAATGGATTCCGCCAGATTGGCACCATCAATCACAGGGATTGCACCGAAGCTGGGTCCAATCTGGAAACAACAAAATAAGCTAGACATGATGAGATTACGCATGGGTCTGTCTCCTCTCGCCGTGCGTGAAGACTTCTTGAAATTGAGGTAACCATTGATCCGGGTTGCCACCGACTTTTGCTCGAATCCGGTCGAGCAGTGCGAGACTCTCTTCCCTACCCGATAAAACGGCGAGGATGGAATCGAGCCCGGTTAGGTCTAGGCGTGCGACCACCGAATGAGATCGTTGCTTTAACAAGAAGCAACGACTGTGTTCCGGTAGTTCTTTGATGATCGTGAATTCTTGATCACTCAACCCGAATCCGTCGCAGTACGCTGCTCGATCGGCTCGAATGTTGGGCGTGAAAATCTGGGTGGGGGATTGCTCGATGATGGCATCGGAGATGGAACTGTTTAATGCATCACGAGCCGATTGAGAACCAAACCCTAAAAGGCCGTTGCGTTTTCTTATGGTGTTCAACCAATCGCGAATGCGCTTCGAAAAAATCGGAT
>JBCCFQ010000338.1:0-4967 GCA_039029655.1 Pseudomonadota bacterium
CAACCGAATTTTGAACAACAGCTGAAGCGATTTCAGCCTGATGTGGTAGGGATCTCCTGTCTATACACCAGTCATACTGGAGCTACCTGGGACTTAGCAGGCAGGGCAAAGCGTGTCCTACCGAATTGTAAGGTCGTTGTCGGTGGTCAACCGCCGTCTTTGGGCCCACAGTTTTTCTTTTCTCCAAACATAGACGTAATTGTGAGCGGCGATGGCGAAGACACCATGGCCGATTTGTGCCGCGCCTGGGATCAAGATCGCGGGATCGGGTCCATAGCTGGACTAGTGATTAACAGTTCCAGTGGGCAAACGGCCACAAGCATCCGTTCGCGACCCAAATCTTTGTCCCAACTGGCACGTCCAGATCGCTCGGTAGCTGGTGTGGATCGTAGCCGTCACTTCATGTCTTTTTCACGGCCCATGGGTCTTATGGAAGTCACCCGTGGTTGTCCATTTGACTGCAACTTTTGTTCCATTTGGAAAATGGCAGACGGCAAGGTGCGTTCTCAGACCGTGGAATCCGCTGTTGAAGAGTTGGCCAGTATGAAAGAGACCTCCATCTTTTTCTCTGACGATCATTTTTTCGCTAACGCTAAGCTTATGAGGCAACTGGGCCAGGCGATTGTGGATGCCAATCTAGGGAAAACATTCAACGTGCAGAGCCGAGCAGATGTCTTTGTAAAACACCCAGAACTGATTCCGGTTTGGAAAGAAGCTGGTCTCAACGCTGTTTTCTTAGGCCTTGAAGGCCATTCAGATTCGCGATTGGACAATGTGCGAAAGAGGACAGAGTCCAGTATCAATGAGCAAGGGATAAAGTTGCTACAAGATGCGGGGATCGGAGTCGTTGGCAACCTGATGGTTGATCCAATGTTTACAAAATCAGACTTTTCCAGTCTTCGCCAGTATGTGGAAGACAAGAATTTGTTTTTCGCGGCGTACTGTGTGGCAACGCCTTTTCCCGGTACTGAACTTTGGGCTGACAAACAATCCGAAGTCACCACGTGGAACTTTGAATTGTTCGATATCCAGCACGCCGTGACAAAAACGGCCTTGCCTATTGAGGAGTTCTACGAGGAGTATGCCGAGTGTTGGAGGCATCGAGCGCGATTACAACCGACGACCACGATGCTGTACAAAATGAAGAGAATGGGCAGCGTGTTGTTTAAAGAAGGTCTAAACTTTGAGCTAATCAAAAATGTTCGACGATTTGATAAAGATGTTGTGACGCCGAACGCCTATCTGGAAGATCACCACATTAGAACCAGTTTCGATTGGGAGCCAGGGGCCATGTCGGCCCAGGGCTTAAGTTGATTCTCCTCGTTTAATTATGTCGTCATAAGGAGCTTCTGGTTCCGCAGAATCTCCGCCTCCGAATAGTAGGGCGCCAGACGAGTACGTGGTGCCATAGGTTGTTACCAGTGTCAGGGTTTGACCGACACCAGAGAAGAACTGTTCATCGGTCAGTGGCGACAAGGGGTGGATGAAGGTGCTCCACAACACATCCTGGGCGATGGCATAGCGAGCATCCAACGCTGAATCAAAATTCGCCTGCATCAATCTGAAAAGCTGTTTTTCATCGACAGCGTCCACGGCGACCACGGGTGTCATGACCCGCATTCTGTCTGCTTGCGCATCCGTCACCACCAAAACCTGCATCTCTTCGTAGCTAAACATCCACTGGTTTCCATTCCGCTCAGCTTCGTCATCAATTCTTTTGATTAGCTCGTCCAAGCGGTCCAGTGTCATAGACAGCGACATTTCCTCGCTTTCCTCGATGTCTTGTTGGGCCCAACTTGGGCTCACTGTGATGCACGCTAATATTATGATTTGCATAAGAAAAGCGTTTACGGCGTTGTTTTTCATGGGTGTCACCATCTGCATGGGTTTGTCTATTGGACGTCGTAAAGTGTTCATGGTTCGAATCCGATTGGTTCGGTCCTATTTTAAGATATGAAAATCCGCTATCTTTATTGGAATGATAAAGGGGTGAATCCCATGAATACCAGAGTCTTGGTCTTGTTAGTCATTTTGATGTTAGCAGGTTGTTCCACCGGTGGTGGCTGGCGTCAAGGCGATTTAAGGCAGGCTATTGCTGCGATCCCCGAGCGAACTCCCGAGGACCAGGCAAGGTACTCACAGAGAAAACCCGCCGAAGTGCTAAGTTTCATCGGCGTCAAGCCTGGCGATAGAGTGATTGACATACTAGCGTCCGGGGGATGGTACAGTGAAGTACTATCTGCTGCCGTGGGTCAGGAAGGTCTGGTCTACGCGCAGAACCCGCCCCGTTTGCTGCAATTTCGCGATGGTTTTTACGAAAAGCAGCTTGTGGCCCGACTGGCCAACAATCGCCTGCCAAACATTTTTCGTTTAGACGCAAACTTTTCCGATTTGAACATTGAGCCCGAGTCTTTGGATGCTGCCATGCTGGCGTTGAACTTCCATGACCTTTACTACTTAATGGGCCCGGAAGTGGCGGAGTCTGGTTTGCGTACGATTCATGGTTTGTTGAAGCCCGGTGGTGTGTTGGCATTGATTGATCACCATGGTGGTCAAAATGACCACAGCACTAACGAAGCTGCACACAGAATCAATCAGGCTTTGGTGGAGCAATTAGCAGTTTCAAATGGATTTCGCGTTGCGGCTACGAGTGAAGTTCTTAGAAACTCTGATGATGACTATTCCAAAAATGTTTTTGATGAATCGGTTAAGGGGCGTACCGACCGTTTTGTATTGAAGTTAGTAAAGTAGCCGAGCAGACCAAGGAGGGTGTGAACATCGGGGGACACTCACACCTTCCCGGGTCTGTCGAACAAACTATCTAATGAATCTGCTGGCCTTGCGCCATCCTTGGTTCGTTTGCTTCTTTGACGGCCAGATTGTATTTAGCCGACTGGTTATCCGGATCCAAGGAGACAGCGGTTCGAAATCTGTGAGTTGCCTTCTCCTCGTCTCCAAGCAGCACTGCCAGAATACCCAAATTCGAAAGCGCCATTGCTCGCTGTTTACGGGTCTGCTTTCGGCTGGGTCTTAGCCAAGAGGTTTGCCCCTTTTTGCTTTCACGTAGTGCTGCGTGACAATGTTTTTCTGCCTGTTCTATGTTGGCTTCTTTCAAGTTCGAGGCGCATAAAGTCATGTGGGACGGAAATGGGTCAATTCTGACCCATTTTGAAGCAAGATGGATGGCCTCAGAATGGTTTCCGGACAAAAGTGACTTAACCCCAGGACTATCTTTGTAAACACTGACCTTGAAGTCAGATAGCGCACTGTTTTGCTCGGCGTAAAGTGATGCGCTGACGAGAAAGAAAGTTAGGCAACACAACATAGCGTTGTTAGGAATCATGGTACGTCTCCGTTGATTACCATGAATAGGCTAGATGTTGACTACCGTTTATGTCCTATCCAAACCGAACATCTGCAAACGATTTCGAAAATTGATAGGTTTTTTTGAAATCGATCAGCCCCGCTGGGTCAATTTTGTCACCACGGGTTGGTCAGATTTTTGATTTTTCCGAAACTCGCTAGGAGTGACACCCATCTCAACTTTGAAGGCGCGGTTAAATGGAGCCAGTGAGGCAAACCCCGCATCCAGAGCGATGGTCAAAATGGGCATCCGGGCCTGGGTAGGGTCCTGTAATCTGGTGCATGCTTCTTTTAAACGATAGCTATTCAGGAACGCACTAAAGTTTCGGTGTCCCAGGCGTTGGTTTATCAGCTGTCGTAATTGATGTTCTGGGGTGTCCAACTCCTGGGCTAAATGCCTAATGGTTAAGCCGGTCCTAGCATAGGCGCGGTTTTTCATTGCCTGGTTTAATTTGCTGTAAGTATGTTGATCGGCAAAGTCTATTTCAGGTTCGGTACCCACTTCGGGCTTCGCTGACTTCATAGGCATTTCCGCGAGATTATTTGTCACCATGGGGACACTCATGAACATAAGCACAATGCCAATTAAAATGACGTTAATAAAATGCAACACCTGTGGTGTGGTTTGACCGATGAGTGTTAGTTCCTGCACTAGGATAAATGCGGTGAGCAGGGAAATGCAGATGACAAAACAGACACGAAACCGCCGTCTGGGCTCTGAGAGGTCGTCAAGCTGATCTCGCACGATCGCAGTGATCGCATGACTCACCGCGATTAACGAGGCAACCATGGATGATGCTGCTAAGGCTGGCACTTCAGTATTGAACAGAAGGACAATGCTACAGCTACTTACGGTGACAACAGGTAAGAAGACAATCCAAAACCAGTGAGGTCTGTCAAAATCAAACAGCACATAGGAACACATCCATACCCAGTACGGTGCTGTCATGGCCATCAAATAAGTCAAGGTGGCAACAGATTCGAAAAATGAGGCCAGCGTTGGTGACGACTTGATCAAATAGGCGGCCACGCTAAGCTTCAAAAACGCCAGGGGAATCGCCAGCTTGCGGGGTTCCCTATAGGCGACCACCAGACTAACAAGCAATAGTTGGCCGATGATCATCAGCCGTAGACCAATATCGATTGATTCCAATGCGGATTCCCTCGGCTTTACCATCCCTAGTGTGCATACTGGGTGCGAGAAGGTCTAATCAGTTCTAAAAAAACCTGATCGAAATGTGAATTTTGCGAAAAATCAGCAGACTAGCTGTCTACTTCCAACCCTTGTCGACGCAGCAACATGGCTTCTTGCAACTTACCTTTGCGCACATAGGTTTCATATAGCAGGTCCTTCATCACTTCCAGTAAGACACCGGCTGTAGCGAAGTCCATGGTCGGCATATTGGGGGGGCGATCCGAATCGTTGTCAAACAGAACTTTCTCAATGATCCGGTGTGTTTCCTCTTCGATCTCAGCCATATCCCGAATGTCTGACAACTGATCAAATATGATCAGTCTGCCGTTGTCACCCAATTCCATGAACATAGTTTGGACAGTACGGCGGCACATAGAGGCAAAGGCATTGAAACAGGAATTGGAATAAG
>JBCCFQ010000339.1:0-4962 GCA_039029655.1 Pseudomonadota bacterium
GCCGAAGTAGTTGTTCATGATGATCATGCTGGTCTGGTCCTCGAGGGCAGAGCCGGGCCCGGCCGAGGTGCTCTCCATCTGCACCTGGCTCTCATCTTGGTAATGGAACACGATGGTCCACCGGTCCAGGTTCACCTCCTCCGCCTCGATCACGTCCCGCAGGATGCTGTACGTGTCCTCCTCGCCGCGCACTCCCGAGCCCCACCCAAGCACCCGTGCCAGATCGTTGCCTGAAATCAATCAATAAATGTGTGACAGTGTCCTCCTCGCCGCGCACCCCCGAGCCCCACCCTAGCACCCGTGCCAGATCGTTGTCGATGTCCGTGGGACAGGCCGTTGTACAGGGGGCGTCAAAACAAAAATAACAACGATCAGCCTCAATCAACGCCTCGGATCGGCTGAGAGGCGGGTGCATGTCACCAAAATTTTCGGCGATTTCTGCAGAACTCAAGCGTCCTTTCTTAATATCGGCCTCCCCTGCCATCGCAATCGCTCGACAGGTTTTGGTGTGGAAAGAACATTTTGCTTCTCTATGGCATCGTAAAATGGCGCGAAGGGCGGCCGCTTTACAAAACGCCCGGCGCCACGTTCAACGTTAAGTTCACCATCACTAAACACCAGCTTTCCTTGGCTGATGGTGTTTGATGCACAACCAATGACGGTTCTGCCCTCAAAAATGTTGTAATCCACATTTTGTTTATGGGTTTTTGCAGAAATAGTCTTACTGGCCTTTGGATCCCAAACCACAATATCCGCATCTGCGCCAACGGAAATACTGCCTTTGCGAGGATAGATATTGAATATTTGTGCCGCAGCGGTTGAGGTTACCCGCACAAATTCATTCATGGTGAGTCGCCCCGTGCTGACCCCTTCATGCCACAACACTTCCATGCGGTTTTCAATACCCGCGGTACCATTGGGAATCAATCGAAAATCTTCTTTACCTGCCGCCTTTTGATCGGCACAAAAGCAGCAATGATCCGTTGCGGTTGTTTGCAGATTGCCGGACTGCAACCCATGCCACAACGCCACTTGATGCTCAGGACTTCTGAATGGAGGACTCATCACGTGGGCCGCGGCAACGTCAAAGTCCGGGTGACGATACACGGAATCATCAATCAGCAGATGACCCGCCAACACTTCCCCAAAGACTCGTTGACCTTCATTTCGGGCTCGTGTGATGGCTTCCAAAGCTTGGCGTGCCGATACATGGACAACATACAACGGCACGTTCAAAACTTCGGCAATTCGAATCGCTCTATTGGCCGCTTCCCCTTCCACTTCCGGCGGTCGCGACAAAGGATGACCTTCTGGCCCGGTAATGCCCATGCGGTGCAACTCGTCCTGGAGGCGAAAAACTAAATCCCCATTCTCCGCATGAACCGTAACAATGGCACCTAACTCTGAGGCTCGGGAAAAACTATTCACTAAGGTTTCATCGCTACACATGATGGCATTTTTGTACGCCATGAAGTGTTTGAAACTATTGACACCCCCTTCGGTTACTATACGCCCCATGTCGTGGGATACCGTTTCATCCCACCAGGTGATGGCCACATGAAAACTATAGTCTGAAACAGATTTTTCTGACCATGAACGCCATTGTTGATAAGCATCCCAAATGTTCTGCTGTGGATCCGGAATGACAAAATCGATAATCATGGTTGTGCCACCGGCTAATCCCGCGGCAGTGCCAGTATAAAAGTCTTCGCTGGCGACGGTACCCATAAAAGGCAACTGCATGTGTGTATGGGGATCAATGCCTCCGGGCATTACATACTGACTATCCGCATCCACAATGGTACTACCGGAGGGTGCATCGAGGTTTTCAGCAACCGCCTGAATTTTGCCATCCACACACAAGACATCTGCAGAAAAAGTGTGTTCTGCGGTAACAACGGTACCGCCCTTCACTAACAGTGACGACATATCAACCTCTCTTAAGCTGTTGCTACTTGCCTACTAATGGACCATACATATCTGGGCGGCGGTCCCTAAAGAACTGCCAGGTATCGCGTACTTCTCGATTCATGTCCAGATCAATCTCGTGAATCAACAACTCGTCTTGGTCATAACTTGCTTGTGCCTCGATCTGTCCACGAGGGTTAACGATATAGGATGAGCCATAAAATTCACCCATCCGGTCACCCCACGGAGCCTCGGTACCCACACGATTGATGGCACCGATAAATACACCATTTGCCACAGCCGAGGCAGGTTGTTCCAACTCCCACAGATACTTACTCAAACCCGCCACAGTCGCCGATGGATTCACGATATATTCGGCCCCGTTCATGGCTAAAGCACGCCAACCTTCAGGAAAGTGTCGGTCATAACAAATGTAGACACCCAACTTGCAGTAGGCAGTGTCAAAAACCGGATAACCCAAATCACCGGGTTTAAAAAAGAACTTTTCATAAAATCCTGGATCCACCTGTGGAATGTGTGTCTTGCGATACTTGCCTAAGTAGCGTCCGTCTGCATCGATAACTGCAGAGGTGTTGTAATAGACCCCGGTCATTTCCTCTTCGTACAACGGCACAACGATAACCATGTTGTGCTTTTTCGCATACTCTTGCATCAATTGCGTTGTGGGCCCATCGGGAATGGCTTCCGCTGCCGCATACCATCGTCGATCTTGGCTAGGACAAAAGTACGGCTGGGTAAAAATCTCTTGAAAGCAAAGCACCTGAACACCACTGGTACCGGCCTGTTCTATGAGAGGATGGTGGGCCTCTAACATCAAGTCTCGGATTTTGTCCGGCTCCATGCTTGTATCGCCCTTCAAACCCATTTGGATCAAACCGCAGTTTAGTTTTGCCATCACAACTCCCAATTGAATGTCTGTTTCAAGTGTAGCTCGTTTGTATGATGTGTATGTGCAAAGTCGTGGTTACCCAAGAACCATGGCTTATAAAAAATCCAGTGGATACAACTTCTCTAAACACCGTTTTTGTTTCAGTACTTTGACCATTTGGTAAAAAATAAGCCATCTTGACCTGTCGGTCAAGGTAGGTTAGCGTCGCCAAAGTTTCTTCGATTTTACAATGGCTTGTCTTAGACTTTGATAGGGCTCAACACGAGTCAATTGAATTGGCCAAACAGGACATTTTGAACCAACGGAGCACCCACCTATGGATTCAGATACTCAAAATCACCAACTCTGGAATCCAGACTTAGAGCCCACAAAACCAGAACAAAGAACCTGGACATGGGTCAACATCGCTGCATTGTGGGTCGGTATGGCGGTATGCGTACCCGCGTATCTGTTGGCATCCGGTCTGATTGCCCAAGGTATGTCTGCAGGACAAGCCATGATCACCGTACTGTTGGGTAATGTGATCGTACTTATACCTATGTTGTTGACGGGCCACGCCGGTGCCAAATTTGGCGTTCCGTTTCCCGTGTTGCTGCGTGCGTCTTTCGGCACCATTGGCGCGCGATTACCCGGCGTACTTCGCGGTCTGGTCGCTTGTGGGTGGTTTGGCATTCAAACCTGGGTTGGCGGATCCGCCATGTATCAAATTCTTAACGTGGTCAGCGACAAAATGTTTGTCGGCACACCATTGCCCTTGCTGGGCATCGACACAGCGCAGCTCGTTTGCTTTTTGGTTTTTTGGGCAATTCAAGTTTTCTTTATTGCCAAAGGGATCGATTCCATTCGTTGGTTGGAGACCTTGGCCGCACCGTTTTTGCTGTTGGCTGCGGTTGCCATGTTGATTTGGGCGTTGAGCAACGGTGGTGGTATCAGCACCATGTTTAGCACCCCTTCGCAATTCGAACCAGGTGGTGCCCGTGCCGGGGAATTTTGGAAAGTGTTTTGGCCAAGCCTAACCGCCATGGTGGGTTTCTGGTCCACACTCTCTTTAAATATCCCAGACTTTACACGCTTCGCGCGAAGTCAACGGGATCAAATCGTCGGACAATCTTTAGGCTTACCCATCCCAATGGCGCTGTTAGCCTTCATCAGCGTTTCTGTGACGGCTGCAACACTGGTTGTGTTTGGAGAACAGCTTTGGGATCCCGTGGAAGTCGCTGGGCGTATGGGTGGTGTCGGCGCAATTCTCGGCCTAGGATTGTTATTGCTGGCAACCATGACCACCAATCTCGCCGCCAATGTTGTTGCACCGGCGAATGGTTTTAGCAATATCGCGCCAAAAAGAATCTCGTTTAAGATGGGTGGGTACATTACCGCCGGTTTAGGCATCGCCATCATGCCATGGAAATTGCTTGAAACCGCAGGTGCCTATTTGTTTGTTTGGTTGGTGGGTTATTCTTCCTTGCTTGGCCCCATCGCAGGAATACTCATTTCGGATTATTTCTTTGTACGTCGACGCAAACTGGATGTACAAGCGTTTTATCAACGCGGAAGCTCTTACGAATACAAAAACGGCTGGAATCCCTATGCGATACTCGCATTGGTCTTAGGGGTAGCCCCAAATATCGTCGGTTTCTTAACGGCAGTTGGCTTAGTAGAAAACGCACCGGCTTTCTTGGTAGAAATTTACAACTACGCCAGGTTAGTGGGGGCCATCACTTCAGGTGTCCTTTACTGGGTGTTCATGCGCAATCGTGTCAACCCTTAGCCTGTCTCATAACGCCCTAGAGAATCCGTCAACAATGCATAAAAACCATCCGCATCGACGCCGTGGATCCACAGGGCATTCTTGGGTTTCTCAGTGACGTGCCAGAAATCCACGGCCGTATGCCCCAGTGTCAACAACGACTCTGTCTCGACAGAGACGTTGCACAACTGGCCTTCGAATAGTTCAGGACACAATAAGTAAGCGATGGTACACGGGTCATGCAAAGGTGCTCCATCACTGCCGTATTTCTGAGCATCGTAGCGATTAAAAAAACTCAGCATGCCCGCGGTGGCAATGGCCGGCTTTGTACCGACCTCACGAATAGCGGCAACCCGAGCTTCAGTGGCAATGACCTGGTGGGTAACATCTAATCCCA
>JBCCFQ010000340.1:0-4961 GCA_039029655.1 Pseudomonadota bacterium
GTCCACCAGTGAATTTGGTGGTCCACGACGGTATGTCGATGATGTCTAAGCAACGCGCTGTTCTAGACCAACCATCGGCAACCGAACTTATTGTGGAAAAAGGCCACATCCGTTTTTCCGATGTTACCTTTCACTACGGTCAAGACACGGGCGTTATTGAGCGACTCAATCTAGAAATAAGACCCGGGGAAAGGCTGGGTTTGGTGGGGCGATCCGGTGCCGGTAAGACCACGATTACCAACATATTGCTGCGGTTTTACAATCTTGAGAGTGGTCAAATTTTTATTGACGATGTGGACATCGCCAACGTGAGGCAAGACTCCCTGCGTAGCCAGATTGGGGTTGTCACACAAGACACTTCCCTTTTACACCGCTCTATTCGCGACAACATCGCCTACTCAAAACCGAACGCGTCTGATGAGGAAGTGATACAAGCTGCAAAGCGCGCGAAAGCTTGGGAATTTATTGAGACGCTCGAAGACCAAAACGGTCGTAAGGGACTTGATGCGTTTGTGGGTGAACGAGGCGTGAAATTATCAGGCGGTCAACGACAACGCATTGCTATTGCCAGAGTGTTTTTGAAAGACGCTCCGATCCTGGTTTTGGATGAGGCCACGTCTGCGCTCGATTCGGAGGTGGAAGCGGCCATACAAGAAAGTCTGTTTGATCTCATGCATGGAAAAACGGTGATCGCCATTGCCCATCGCCTGTCTACCATCGCATCTCTTGATCGCTTAGTGGTGTTAGAGAAAGGCCAGATCATTGAAACCGGAACCCACAATGAATTGGTCGAGGGAGACGGCGTTTATGCCTATCTATGGCGGCGTCAGTCGGGTGGATTTTTGGGCGATGATCTTGAGGAGGCAGTATAAGCGTTGGGCGTACCCAGCCATGAAATGAGAATCACCTGGGTCTTCAGTGCACCGTCCGTAGGCAGGATTGTGCCGCCGGGTTGGGCGCTGGGTGATCTTTGTCCCGAGAACGGCACCACCACCAGATGGATCAATGCGCTACAATCCAGCTTCTGACACGTTGACGACCGCATTTGCACCCTATTGCATGTCCAAAAAAAAAACAAAAGCCAGCCTGTAGAAATTCAACTCCGGATTGATGGTGTCGAGGTTACCGCGGCGCCGGGCAAGCACAGTGCCGATTTCGATCATCTTCTAGAGCGCAATGGCGCTAACTCATTTGTCTTCATTCCGTTGGCAAAGTTAAGAGGCAAAAAGCGGCACAAGCCTAAGGCGGCGGCCGTGGCTGGTCAAAAGAAAAAGCTCCCTGAAGGTAATTGGTTCGATGGCGAACTCCGAAATTCGGAGGACGGCGAGGTCGTTCCCGGCGTCTTGGCATTCGATATTCGGCGCCGGGATGCTCGAGAAATTGCGGAGACAGTGGGGATCAAACAATTCGTGTGGGGTACACACGGAGCGCCGGTAGAGGGACACTTCACCAAGATCTTTGAAGACGACGACGCCTATTCATGGGATTCAGCGCGTCGACGTGCTTTCGATGGTCTGAAGGACATCTTTGTCGCGGCCGTCAATGTTAGGCATCTGCCGCGAGCTGTTGAAGAATCCCAAACCACAATGAAGCGCTTCAGGCAACTGGTCTATTTGGTTCTTGGCCTTGCGTTTGCTGCCGGTTTTTTGCAGATGGCGCTGCTGGCAACGGACACATGGTTTACCAACGTTACCAGAATCGCGTTTTATCCGATTGTGATACCCGCGGTACTGGTGGGTGTGTATCTGCGTGCGCTGATGAAAAAGGCTGAAAAGCAAAGTCGTGATTTCACCGCTTCAGAGGCCGAGGAAAACTGGACGCTGGTGGCACCGCATCTACTCGCCCTTTGGGGGTTGTGTTACATGGCGGTAATGCTACTGACATGGCTGCAGGCAGTGCCCAATACTGACCTGCCCTTTCTCGGTCGGACCGACGGCGTGACAACATCTTTCATTGTCTGTGTATGGATGTTGCTGCCGATCGCACATTCACGTGACGTCGAATCCCTCTTTTCCTCTGGATTCGAATCTGGTATCACCGCCCTGGTCTCGATATTCACGCTCAAGATATCGCTCTATGTAACCAACCTGATTACCGATGCCATCTGGAAGGCGGCCGCGGCGTTCGTTCCGTTCGACATTCCAGAAAACCTACAACGGATAATCAGCGGCATTATCAATTTTGGTGCCGAAGTGTTTTTCCTAGCGGTGCTGTTGGGGTACGCCTGGTCCAGGACGCGTCAGCAGTTTATGCGGCTTTGATCAATGACACCGCGGTTTTTTGGTAGCTCGAATATTTCCGCAACTCGCTATAGGAATAGGATGGTGGCCAAGGCGCCGGCCGTTCCCGGACACCTACGAAATAACAGGTGGCCCGCACCGACTACATTACCCGATCTTCAGCCATAAATGACAAAGGTCTGTTGGCTCTTAGCCAAACACCGTCCATCTGGCGTCCAGATGTCGGCTGTCGACGAGCCGTAACCATCCCGAAAAAAGTTGAGTCTGGCCATGTAGCCGAGGAACTGATTGCCATCCACACCGTCAACGGATTCGACGAAGACGATTTCCCAGTTGATCGTCGACAGCGGTACGACGCGCTCGTAGTAAGAGACCGGTACAGGTGGCCAGGCGTCTATGAGACAAACAAGGTGACACTCAGACATTGTTTCAGGCGCCTCGTTGAAACGCATCCAGCCACCTAGCTCTGTAACGCCAGTTCCTTGAAAAGGAAGACCCTCCGTCGCAAATCGAAAATCGATGAACTGGGTATACGCAGGAACGTTGGAGCCCCGTATCCCTTTGACACCTTCGGCATCCCAGGACTTTAGAGACGGAGGCGTGAAAGTTTCGACTTCGAACTGACTGTCTAGCTTGGCAACAAAGTTAGCCTGCGCCGCGACCCGAGTGACCCCGTCTTGGACAATTTGGCCTGATCGAACCGTCACTGTTCGTCCTGCTGACACTTCTTCCATATTCAGGCGAAAGGGTTTGTTTGCCTCGAGTGGCTTCAAGAAACTGATATTGAGGTAACGCAACCGCCGATCCTGGCCAATTCCCTTCGAAACGGCGTCACACAGCAGTGCTGCGGACAGTCCGCCATAGACTGTCCTGCCCTGGCACCAGGATTCCGGGATCACAAAGTCGCTTCCCTGGGCGGCGGACACCCTGATTTCATCAAATTGCATAGGTTGTTATTCCTCTGTGCCCTGACTGCGGTTGCTGATGAGACAAGTGCGTTCAGTCCCACCGGCTTAATCACGACTCTGTTGACTTTAACGTTTCAAGCTTGGCGAAGATGCCACGCTTATATGATATCCAGATTGATTGAAGCGCTGCCATAAGAAGGTTGCAGCAAACTGCGTTAGACTTATGTAACACCTAAGAATAAGAATTGCCCACCGGTATCAGGAGAATCACAGGATGCTAAAACGCCAGTTTGCGGTCATGGCGACCGCCTTTTTCTTTGGATTGAATCTAGCGACGGCTCAAACTGTCACGACGGATGT
Organism: Pseudomonadota bacterium; assembly: GCA_039029655.1. Taxonomy (GTDB): domain Bacteria; phylum Pseudomonadota; class Gammaproteobacteria; order Steroidobacterales; family JBCCFQ01; genus JBCCFQ01. The sequence goes on from JBCCFQ010000340.1 coordinate 3,509, forward strand.
GCGGGATGCAGACGCCGACATGTTCTCGCCGGATATCAGGTTTGACGACGCAATCCCAACGCCGGCGGAATTCTTGAAGTTCAAGCTAGGCCATGTGCCGGTTCGCCATCATCAACTGGTTGACTACATTCGCCACGTTGCAGAGCTGAGCGATCGCTTGACGGTAGAGACCATAGGTTTTTCTCATGAGCGGCGTCCGATTCTGTTTGTTGTGGCAACGTCGCCGGAAAATCATGCACGTATTGATGAGATTCGCTCACAGCATGTCGCGTTGACCGACCCCAACAGCGGACAGAACATCGTCGATGACATGCCGGTGGTCACCTGGCTCAACTACGGCGTACACGGCGCTGAATCCAGTGGCATGGATGCCTCACTGCCATTTGTCTATCATTTGGCCGCGGCTGAAGGTGCGGCAATCGAGAAAGTTCTCGATGAGTCGGTGATTCTCGTGACGGCGGTCTTCAATCCCGACGGACACGCCCAGCGTGTCGCTTGGGAGGACGCCTATGGTGGCAAACGCATGATCGCAGATCCAGCACACATGGAGCACACCTCCGATTGGCGATGGGCGCGCACAAACCACTACTTTTTCGACCTAAATCGCCAGTGGCTTTTGCTTACTCAGCCCGAACCTCGAGCATGGATGCGTAAATGGCACGAGTGGAGACCAAACCTCACCATCGATTACCACGAAATGGGTTCAGGCAACACGTATTACTTTCATCCTGGTATTGCGACACGCACCAACCCATTGGTGCCGGAACGTGCTGAGGAGTTGATGGCCGAGGTTGTGCGTACTTCGGAAGACTTCATGGATAGCGAAGGTCGTTTGTTCTACCATGGTGAGAACTTCGACAATTTTTATGTTGGCAAAGGTTCGACATTCCCATTGGTTAACGGTGGCGTTGGCATTCTTTATGAAGCGTCTTCCACCCGGGGTCGTGAGATCGAAACCCAAAACGGGCTTCGCACGTTTCGCGAGAATATTCGCAAGCAATACAGGACCAGTGTGGCCAGTATTGAGGGGGCGGTAAATCTCAAAAAACCATTCCTAGAGTACCAGCAGGGTTTCTATGCCAGTGCCCTGAATGAGGCGAATGACAGTTCGACCAAGGCATGGGTATTTTCTGCACCCGGCGATCCGGCGCGCATGCATATGTTCGCAGACCTACTGAATTATCACCGCATCAGCACCCATCGGTTAACTGGCGATGTTAATGCGGGAGGCAAACGCTTTAGTGCTAACGATTCTTTAGTCGTGCCAGTAACGCAACCCCAATACCGACTGATCCGAAGCATCTTCGAAACCCTGACGGAATTTGAAGACTCGACGTTTTACGATGTCTCCACGTGGACTATGCCTCCCGCTTTTGGGTTGGACTACGGTGCGTTGTCGGGTCGTGGGTTTCGTGCAAATCTGGTTGGCGATGCCTATGCAACGCCAATGCCA
>JBCCFQ010000341.1:0-4959 GCA_039029655.1 Pseudomonadota bacterium
AAAGAAGGCCAGGAATATTTCCGACAAGAAGGTGACTTGGATTTCCATTTTCGTATCGCCGCCGGTTGCCGGAATGAATTACTTCGAATCAGTCTGTGTGAAGACCACTATCAGCTAATGCGTCTTTACCGCTATAAGTTTTCAAATCGGTTGGGGCGTCCAACCCAAGCTTTGAAAGAGCACCGGCTGATTCTGGATGCGATAAAAGACCGAGATGGTGAACTGGCTGAACTGCTTATGCGTCGTCACATAAGAAACGCCAGAAAAACTTTTCAACAACACGTTGCTGATTCAAAAGAGCTTGAGGAAAACCCATGACCACCAGTGCTGGCGCACGCTTTCGAAACGCACTTGCCGAAGAAAAACCATTGCAAATCGTCGGCACCATCAATGCTTATGCAGCGTTGATGGCAACAGAGGTCGGCTTTAAGAGCATTTACATTTCCGGGGCCGGAGTGGCCAATGCTTCCTATGGATTGCCGGATCTTGGTATGACAACCCTCGACAATGTGCTTGAGGACGCCAAACGGATTACTAGTGCAGTGGACACCCCACTGTTGGTAGACATCGATACCGGCTGGGGCGGTGCTTTTAACATTGCACGCACCATTAAAGCCATGACCAACGCTGGGGTGGCAGCCGTGCACTTAGAAGATCAAGTAGGCGAAAAAAGATGTGGTCACAGACCTAACAAGAACATTGTTTCCAAAGATGAAATGGTGGATCGAATCAAAGCGGCCGTCGATGCGAAAACGAACTCAGACTTTGTGGTGATGGCTCGTACAGATGCCTTGGCGGTTGAAGGTATGGAACCCATGCTGGAAAGGATCAGGGCTTACGAGGAAGCGGGCGCCGATGCGATATTTGCTGAAGCCATGACAGAAATCGGACTGTACAAACAAGTCACCGATGCTGTCAGTGTACCAGTGCTCGCCAATCTTACCGAGTTTGGCATGACACCTATGTACACCACGGAAGAGTTAGCTTCGGTGGACATCGCCATGTCGCTTTACCCATTGTCCGCCTTCCGGGCAATGAATCAGGCTGCCCTGAACATATTCAAGACCATCCGTAGTGATGGCACCCAACAGTCGGTCATTCCAACAATGCAAACTCGAGAGGAATTGTACGAATTTTTGGGATACCACGACTTTGAACAAAAACTTGACCAACTTTTTGGCAAAAAATAGAAAATATCAGGAGAACACCAATGGCTGACAAAAAACTCAGCGGTGCCGGACTCAGGGGACAAGTTGCAGGAAAGACCGCAATTTGCACCGTCGCTATGGGGCATTCAGGCCTCACCTATTACGGCTACGAGGTAGGTGACCTTGCCGAAAACTGCGAGTTCGAAGAAGTTGCCTACTTGCTCTTCAACGGCGAATTGCCTGACCAATCCCAGCTAGACGCTTATAAAACAAAGCTCAAAGGTCTGCGGGACTTACCCGAGACCCTCAAGGAAGTGTTGGAACGAATTCCCGCCTCGGCCCATCCCATGGATGTCATGCGCACCGGTGTTTCTTTTCTCGGCAACCTAGAACAAGAAACTGACTTTGCACAGCAAAAGGATGCGGCAGACCGCTTGGTGGCTACACTTCCCAGCATGATTTGCTATTGGTACCGATACAGTCATGAAGGCGTGAAAGTTGACCTTGATACCGGCGCCGACTCTATTGGTGGTCACTTCTTGCAGTTGCTCCATGACAAGCCCGCCAGCGAACTTCATGAGCGTGTGATGAATGTGTCATTGATCTTGTATGCAGAGCATGAGTTTAATGCCTCAACATTCACCGCTCGTGTTTGCGCCTCTACGCTATCAGATATTCATAGCTGTACCGCCGGGGCAATTGGATCTCTAAGAGGACCGCTGCATGGTGGCGCCAATGAAGCCGCCATGGCCATGATTGAAAACTGGCAATCAGCTGAGGAAGCTGAAGAAAAAACTCTAGGCATGCTAGCCCGCAAGGAAAAGATCATGGGGTTCGGCCATGCAGTCTATCGCGAGTCAGACCCTAGAAATGCCATCATTAAGTCTTGGTCTGAAAAACTGGCAGCGGAAGTTGGCGATACCACATTGTACCCAGTGTCAGTTCGGGTAGAAGAAGTCATGTGGCGGGAAAAGAAACTATTCTGTAACGCTGATTTTTTCCACGCGTCAGCCTATCACTTTATGGGTATTCCAACGAAACTGTTCACCCCCATATTCGTGATGTCCAGAACAACGGGCTGGTCCGCGCACATCTTCGAACAAAGAGCTGACAACCGAATCATTCGACCTAACGCCGAATATAACGGCCCAGGGCCACGAACCGTCACACCAATTGCAGATCGATAAGGAATTACTTGATGAGCACCAACGTCGACATGAACGATCGTCCAGACTATGACCAAGTCATACAAGACATCGCCGACTTTGTATTGACCTATGAAATCACTTCTGATGAAGCCATGGACACGGCTAGGAACTGCCTCATGGACACATTGGGCTGCGGTCTATTGGCACTTCGTTTCCCAGAGTGCACCAAGCACTTGGGCCCCGTGGTCCAAGGCACCTCTGTCCCCAATGGCGCTCGGGTACCAGGCACCCAATACATCTTGGATCCCGTAAAAGCTGCCTGGGACATTGGCTGCATCATTCGTTGGCTAGACTTTAACGACACCTGGCTTGCTGCGGAATGGGGCCACCCTTCCGACAACCTGGGTGGCATCCTCGCGGTTGCCGATCACATGTCTCAAACCAGCTTAAGTGTAGGCAAAGCGCCAATGACCATAAAGCAGGTCTTGGAAGCAATGGTGTTAGCTCATGAAATTCAAGGTGTATTAGCGCTTGAAAATAGTTTCAATCGTGTGGGTTTGTGTCATGTGCTGTTGGTTCGAGTGGCCTCCACTGCAGTAGTTGCAAAAATGATGGGGGGCACACGCGAACAAATCATGGCTGCTATTTCTCAAGCTTGGGTGGATGGCAGCAGTCTGCGGACTTATCGCCACGCCCCCAATGCTGGGTCTCGCAAATCTTGGGCAGCAGGTGATGCGACATCCCGCGGCGTACGCTTGGCCGACATGTCGCTTCGGGGTGAGATGGGAATCCCGGGTGTCCTCACTGCTCCACAATGGGGCTTTTACGATGTCTCCTTTAGCCAGACCAATGCGGATCTAAAGCTAAAGGACGAAGAAGACAGACAGTTCAAGTTTCAAAGGGACTATGGCTCGTATGTCATGGAGAACATTCTATTCAAAATCAGCTTCCCCGCTGAGTTCCACTCGCAAACCGCATGTGAAGCTGCTGTGCGCCTACATCCAGAGGTCAAAGATCGACTCAACAACATTGACAAGATCGTCATAACCACCCACGAGTCCGCTATCCGGATCATTTCCAAAATCGGCCCTTTGGCCAATCCGGCAGACAGGGATCACTGCTTGCAATACATGACGGCGGTGCCACTGATCTTTGGAGACCTGGTTGCGGAACACTATGAAAATGAATTTCATCGTGCCAATCCGCTGATCGACGAACTCAGAGACAAGATGGAAATCCTCGAAGACAAACGCTACTCCGAGGAGTATCACGATCCTGAGAAACGTTCTATCGCCAATGCCCTACAAGTGTTTTTCAGCGATGGCAGCAGTACCGATAAAATAGAAATTGAATATCCCATCGGTCACCGAAGACGACGTGCTGAAGGTATTCCGGTGCTGGAAGCCAAGTTTCAACGAAACCTCGCCACTCGGTTCCCGGCCGGTCGTTGTGAGGCAATTTTTGATCTTTGCAAGGATACCGATCGCCTGCACAAGACACCGGTGAATGAGTTCATGGACTTGTTTGTTGTATAGAAACACTCGGAGCTGCCAGTGAAAGCTGTAGTAATCAAAGACCTGAATGATCTTTCCGTTGAATCGGTCGACTTAGACTCACCCAAGACCGGCGAGGTGCTGGTCAAAATGAAGGCGTCTGGCGTGTGTCACTCGGATTTGTCTGTACTAAACGGCACACTGACTCAAAAACTCCCTATGGTGATCGGTCATGAAGGTGCCGGCATTGTGGAAGCTTTGGGTGAGAACGTTTCCGGTGTGAGCGTCGGTGACCATGTGGCCATGTCTTTTGTCCCCAACTGCGGCGAATGTTTTTATTGCGGACGGGATGAAGCCTATCTGTGTGTTGAAAACAAACCTCACGGTGGTCTGCTGGATGGCACCAGTCGGGTATCTCAAAACGGTGACCCCATTTCAGTATTTTCCTTTCTGGGCAATATGGCTGAGTACTGCGTGGTCCCCGCCTCGTGCGTTGTTCCCATAGACAAGTCTTACAGCTTCGAAGCCGCCGCTCTTGTCAGCTGTGGTGTTGCAACCGGGGTTGGAGCAGTGCTTAAGACCGCTGACGTCCAACCGGGCTCAACAGTGGCGGTGTTTGGATGCGGCGGCGTGGGGTTGAATATTATCCAAGGTGCCAAGATCGCCGGCGCGAAGCAAATCATCGCTGTAGACACGTCAGATGAAAAGATGCAGTTGGCGGAGAGTTTTGGTGCAACCCATCGCGTTTCAACCGGCAAGGATGCCGCAAAACAAACCCGCGAGTTGACCAACGGGTTCGGCGTAGACTATGCCTTCGATGCAGTAGGCAATAGCAAGGTAGCCGAAGCGTGTTTTAAGGCCACCCGAAACAATGGTGTAATCATCGTCGTGGGTATGGGGAAACTGGACGACCAGATACGATTGAGCAGCTTGTTGCTGCCCTTTTTTAGCAAGACCATCAAGGGATCCATGTATGGAAGTACCCACGCCAAGGTGGACTTACCCAAATACATGGAATACTACAGGAAAGGCCAACTCTGCCCTCCATTTTGCTCTCCGATGCTCCAGTGGGGCCCCAGAGGAGTGGTCACTCAGGGTAAGGGCGCTATTGGGCCAAAAACCAAACTTCTGTATTTTACTGATTTGAATGCTAAAACCGGGCGTCTACGG
>JBCCFQ010000342.1:0-4955 GCA_039029655.1 Pseudomonadota bacterium
CAGATTCCACCTGCCACCCAACTCAAGACTCAATAGGACATCATCATGGGGTTTGCACCACTTTTTTCTGCTTTGTTAAGAAACAAGACCGGGCCAATTCTGGTGGCACTACAAATCGCCGTGACGCTGGCCATTGTGATTAATGCCTTATTCATCATCGGGCAACGGGTTGACAAGATGAATCGTGACCCAGGGCTGGATGTTGGAAACGTCATCGTGGTTTATGTGCGAGGCTTTGGTGATGACTTCGATGGGGAAAGCAGCGTCCGCAACGACATCGACCTCATACGTTCGATTCCAGGCGTCGTGACTGCGACGGTTTCAAATCATGTACCGTTGAGTGGTTCGGGATCCGGCACGGGCTTGCGAACTGTGGCGGATGAAAATGTAGAACCCATCGGTACAGCACGTTATCAGTGGAGCGAGGAAGGTCTGGATTCATTGGGTATCGAATTGTCTCGTGGCAGAAACTTTTACCCAGAAGAGATCGACTACATCAAACCCACAGACAATCGACCTGCCCCCGCCTCCATTCTTGTCACACAAGACTTAGCCAACGAGCTCTTTGGTGAAGACCAAGACGCGTTGGGACAGACGGTGTATTGGGGCAGCATGGATCCCTCCACCATCGTTGGAATCATTGGGCATATGCATGGTTCTTGGGTGAATTGGGATAAGTTAGGCAACGTAGTGATTCAACCTGGCAAGCCCGTGTACACCACCAACAAGTATCTGATTCGGGTGGAACCCGGTATGCGTGACGAACTCATGCCCACCATCGAAGAAAAATTGGGTGAGTCTAATCGTCGACGGGTGATCAATAGCGTCCGTTCTTTAGAAGAGATGGCGGCGCGCTCTTACAGGGGCGACCGAGGCATGGCCATCATCCTAACTATTGTGATTTCCTTGCTGATTGGTCTTACTGCCTTAGTTATCGTCGGCCTGTCGTCGTTTCACGTGACTCAACGCACCAAACAAATCGGCACTCGGCGGGCCCTTGGGGCCACCCGAATGGATATCGTCAAACAGTTCATGTTGGAAAACTGGATTGTCACTACCGTAGGAGCCGTTTTGGGCGTCATACTCACCTTAGTGGTGGCCTACTGGTTAGAAGTAACCTTTGAACTACCCAGACTGGAATGGCAATACCTACCCTTAAGCGTTTTGGTGTTATGGGTCTTGTCGAGTTTGGCGGTCATTGAACCAGCCAGACGAGCAGCCTCGGTACCACCCGCAGTGGCTACGAGAAGCGTCTAACACCTTCAAACCACCCACTTTTCTCTTTCCCCTAGCAACATCAGCAGACGGTGGTAGCGACAGAAATGTCGCCACCCTGTCTGGCCTTCGATATGGGCTTTCTGACCCAAGTCACAAATGTGTGAGCGGGCTTAGTTTAGTATTGCGAGGAACCTTAAGGGAATGGATCTGCTATGAATAGCCTCAAATCCGCAGTACTGCTTTTAGTCACCCTTTTTTGCACCAACCTGTCATGGGCCAACCAGGTAGAGCTGGACGCTGTTAGTAGCGAACTTGAAGCCAATCGGGACGATCCGATTCTTCAAATGCAATACAAAATGTTGCTGCGCAAGTACGGGCAGGATACCAACTCAAGCAGACGATTTCGCTGGGGTAGAAACCAAAGCAATTTGAGGTTAGAGCTAAGCGGTGGCCTAGGGTCGGCCGCTGCCAGCCGAGAGTTTGGCCGATCCATGGATCTTTTAACCGGACAAAGAGCCATTGAAGAGAGTCTCCAACTGGGATCCATCGGACAGAACCGAGACAACCAAGAGCAACCTCAGACGGTCCCCGTCAGCGACCTAAAGCCGGTAGATATTGTCTCCCATCCATGGGAAGAGATGATCGGCACAAGGGAGTTCACTGTTCCTGACATCAGTAAACGTATTCCCAAAGACATGCTCTTCGTACACATGCCAAAGCCCGTTAAGTTTTTGGAACTTGAAAACATACTGTCCGATCAGAACAACGTGTTTGGTGATGTGTATCGATTGGGACAGAGCCAAGGACTCAAACCAAAGATGATGAAGCGTTTGGGTATTCCCGATGCCGATAGCCTCATCCATGGTGTGGAAGAAATGGCTTTTGTCAGCGTTGACTTGAGCTTTGCTCCACGCACTGACTATGCACTCATTGTGAAGCCTAAAAACGCGCTCATGGAAAAAGGCTTTGACTTGATCGTTGCCGAGGATGCGATCTACAAAAAGGTGGGCGACCATCTGGTGATTGCCACAACGGATCAGTTGTTGAAACAACTGGAATCACTAGATTCTAGTGACAGCATGGCCAGTGAGCTGGACTATCATTATGCACTCTTGGAAATGGAACCTAACCGAGACGGTTTGGTGTACTTGTCGGAGGCTTTTATTCGTAAACTCACCGGGCCCAGCTATCGCATCAATGCTAGACGACGAAACACCGTGCTGAACGCTTTAGAGTCACTTCAATACGCCGTTTTTGGATATCGTCGTATTACAGGTGACTGGCCTACGGAAATTACCCAAATGATGGACGAGAGCTATTTGGCCAAAGACAGCGTTTTTGAGCTGGAGAATTACAGTATCGATCAAGACGGTAGAGTTGCACACAGCGTTTGGGGTTCGATCTGGCAGGTGACACCGGTGAATCAAGTGTCCATCACGGCGGTGACCCAGTCAGAGAGAGAAAACTATGAGCGTTTTAGCAGCGGCTACCAAAGCTTCTTTAGAGAGTTTTTCGATCCCATTGCTATAGCATTCACTATGTCGGATCAGATTTATCTACACACGCTGATTACACCTCTCATCGACAATAGCGACTATCGGGATTTACAGCAGTTCATTTCCGACCAGCCAAAGCGCCTAGACACTCTGTTTAACCCCAGAAGAAATGGCGCCCTATTGGTGGCGGCTGGGTTTTCTATTGATGACCTGCTTTTAAGCACGAGACGATCCCGGCGTGTATTACAGGAAGCCGAGGGTGAGTTAGATCAAGCGCAAAGGGACGCACTGATCCTGCAAGCGGAACAGGAGTTTGCAAGGGACATTCTGGGTGAAGAGCCTCAACCGGGCGAACGGGTGCTGGATTTTCTGGGTGACGAGATCTTCTTAGGCATTGGAGAGAAAAACTCCTTCACTTTGAGCAATATCGCCGACATCGACGTGTGGTTCGGGGTCAAACTCAACAATCGAGAGAAGGCTGAAGCCTTCTTCCGTAAGATTTGGCAGCGGTTTGTTCGGGAGAGTTCTGGGTTTGGCGCATTCGGACTGTCTAGCACAGAACCCTTAAGTAATGAGTACAACGGCCAGAAGTACTTCATGCTCCCCACGGGCATGATCAATATTTTCTACATCTTTTATGATGACGCCTTTTACGTGACCATCTCCCAACTGGCCATGAACCGCATCATTGATGGCTATGGAAAAGGCAGCGAAGCTGGTCTCGGTGAAGCTTTTGAACGCAGCTTTGCCCATATCGGGGACACACACAACATTGCGGCGTCCGTCAACCTAGAACAGGTATCTAAGTTTCGCATGGACCAACAAATGAACGTGTTTGGCTCCACCCTCTCCAATCAGATTAGACAACATCGTTTAATGCTGTTGGAAGCCATGACCTTAGCTAAATCACTGCCAAACTATGACGGCACACTAGAAAACGTTGCAGCTTACTATCGCGACTTGCCGGTAGACTTTTACGGCGCCGAGTACGTCGCTCAAGATGGCGAGGTTTTTCTGGTCGGTGACGGCGAGGGAATTAGCTTGCACGAAACCCAGGGTCACCAAATCACTCGGCAACTACCCAATGTGTTGGACCAAACTTACTTCGACACCACGGTGCGAGATGAGATCGCTAAGTTTCGGGGTGCAGGCTTGGGCGTCTCCTTCATCCCTGAAGGACTCGAAGTCAAATTGAGCATCGGGAACCCCAATGTTGCAGAGCCCGATGAGCGGTTCAGCTTCGACAACACCCAGTCATCGGATAAGACCTGGAATCCTGTTCTATTCCTGGTGATTGGAGCGGTAGTGCTGGTGGTTTTATTGCTATTCGCATCGGGAAGGAAGACTCAACGAGCTGACTAGAACCCCCGCCACGAGTTTCTGCTGCATTTCGCTGAAACTCGTGGTCATGGGCCATTTTCAGATAACCTCGGTTTACCGCGATGCAACGCCGACCAAACGGACCCCAGTGTACTAGCCATAAGGACCGTTACACGCTAAAGCGTGTGAAACGACAAACTGCGCTAGACCAACACCTTGCTTAAGGGTACCTGGTTCGGATAGTACGATCGCGCCAATCCGAAACCCACCCAGGTCAGAGCACCTCCAAACAAAAATGAGAAAATCATCGGCAATAACGCGGAGAGCCAGTTGTCTTCGAATAGGACAAAGGCAACCCCTAAGGCCAACAGGCCGATGCCCAACATGGCAACCAATGCCCACGCGACTGAGGCTGCTAACCAACCTGATTGGAATTTCGCCGCTGGGTTTTCCTCGTTAATACGTTCCTTAAGCCTATTAGTAAATACAAGAAAGTCAGACTCTTGGTTGGTTGCCTCGACCAAAAAACGTCCACGGTTTCCTGTGACATAGCCACTAGAAATATCTACCCGGTTCTTGTCCTGGGTATACAAAACCAGTCGTTGCAATTCAAATTCACCAGATTTCTCGTCAATCGCATGAATTTCTCGAAACTGTCGCAATAGCCGCACGTCTTTCAGGGAAATGACCTTACTTTCCTCAAAAGAATCATTTGTTTTTTTGTAAACTCGTAACTCTCTTTCCGAAAGGCACAGTTTCGTAGGCGCGCTAAGCGCCGCCAATTTACAGACATACGTTTGAGTGTTTTCTGTCATCAGTATTCAAAAACAAGCGCTAACCTACCGCATGGTCTCAAAGCGAGACCAATTAGCCTCGTTTACATTATTGTCCGTTCGTGGATCATACAGGGAGTTATCTGTC
>JBCCFQ010000343.1:0-4950 GCA_039029655.1 Pseudomonadota bacterium
CTGGGGAACCTTCCGATTTACCCCCTATGCGACTGACGTATTCCTAATGAGCGTCACTGTGGCAGGCATCATCAGCGTGGGCAAGATGTTCTTAAAGCCTTTTGGTGCATTGGTAGCGGGATTAGTCTCTGACAAATTTGGCATCGCAAAAAGCCTTAGTTATTTGTTTGGCTTTCTGGTGCTAACCTTTGCGACTTTTGCTTTCATACCACCCGATCCCAAACTATGGCCCATCATGATCATTAACGTGGCGTTAGTGTCGTTGGCCACCTTCGCCATTCGAGGCATCTATTTTGCTTTGTTGGAGGAAGGCGGTATCCCCATGGCGGTCACGGGCACGGCGGCAGGTATTGCATCAGTGATTGGATTTACCCCAGACATTTTCATGCCCCTGTTGGGTGGCGTTTTGATCGATCAATACCCTGGGCCAGAGGGTTATCGCTATTTCTTCTTGGTTACCGCGGGTATTTGCGCTATTGGATTGGTCGCCGCGATAACAATTTACGTCAAATACGTTAAACCCAAGAAAGCCACCAACAGCTAGCTGTTGTTAGTCCGAAAAATAGTGAAACGGTCCGGTCCATCTAAGGTCTTTACCATTGACTTCAAGATGGTGGGTTGCGTCATTGCTGGCATCGTTATTGGATAAGGAAAACAGGCTTTGCTTCCCCTCCGCAGAAGTCATCTGCACAACGGTGTAACTCTCATCGTCATAAATAACGCTTAACTCACCAATATTGGAATTGGTATTTATCGCCAGTTCGGAAACGGGACTATAGCTCCCATGAGACTCAATGGCCGTGACAAACACAGTGCTTTCCGTGTCGCCTCGACGAATCATGAATCCAGGATCACGCCTCAGGTTAAAGTCGGGATCGTTGGCACCGATTCTCGTCAACAACAGATCGTCTTTTGCGTCGACCACTGAGGTTACTGTGTAGAATTTGTTGTTATTCATCCAGGAAAACTTAGCGTTGCCGCTGCCGGATTTACCCTTACCTTCTAAATACAAGTGTTGATATCCGTTAGCCTCTCCCAATGGCGCGAGACTATCTGGCGCTCCATACTCAAAGTTAGCCGAAATCACCTGACCAAAGTAGTAAAACGGTAAATCGTATAAGTGCTCTTCAGTCGTGGTCACTTTTAGGATATCTAAGATCAAAGGCTTTTCGAAGTCATAGTTTTTTATGACCTCCATTGTCCTGTGGAGCAACGTCCCCGGATAAGCATTGCTTTCCATCGCGCTAACCACTTGAGCCTTAACATTGCTGTCGTCGTAAAAATAGAGGTCAGAGTGATGTTGACTCCCAACATCATACTCACCCCTAAAGTGCGACGTTTCATTTAAGGTCAGTGTATTGTGGGCGACGGTTTGTTTTGCCCACGTTGTATTTTCTGGAAGATAGTTTCCACCACCCTTTTGCCCGATATTAACGAATCGCGACAAACCGTAATCTTGCAAAACCTCCTGACCACGCTCGTACAACGAGAACGACAGCTTGTCATAGTGGCCATGACTCAAACCCTGTGCGGCATATTTAAAAACCAGCGTGAGGTCTTCTTTTCCATAGCGCAGCACAGCCACGCCACCTTGCTTTCCATCACTCCCATCAGACAAATTGACAGATTTTTTCTCAAACTCCTTCGTCTTACCATCCCGAACCGCCTTGGCAACGGCGATGCCCGCATCATCAAGTAAGCTCTGGCCTTGCTTTTCGGCAACCCCTAGCAAACTTGGATCCTCACCACCTACCAAGAAAGCAATGTTCACCGCGGTTACCAATTCTCGAGAATAGTAAGACATGCCTTTTTGCCCATCATTCAAGGGAAAAAACTCACCGTCGGCATCGGAGAGTTGCAGCAAGGCATCGATTGCCTTTAGAAGGACCCCCTCCTTGTGTTCAAAGATTTTAAGATCCGGTCGTACGTTATGAAGTCCCTGGGCAAAGATGAGGAAGGGATACATGGCATAACGTTGATAGTAAGGCCCTTCCGTGTAGTAACCGTCGGGGGAGAAAGGCTGATCCAAGTTTGCCAGGAAACCGGCTTTCCCATCCTGGTCAAACAGAAATCCGCCATCATCGTCTTTTGCCTGTGGATCAAACTCATGTTTGTCAGATGACAAGCCATAAAGAGCGCGGTCTACCAACTCATCATCGCCCATGACCAACCCAATCATACCCACCGCTGCATTACCCCAAGTGCTGTGGTTGTGTACCCGATTAAAAAACTGAGGACTGTCTATGGATAAGTGGTCAGCAAAGGGACGAAACAAGTTTTTCTCTAATGTCTCACGCTCTTGGGCTGTTAGGTATCCGTAGATCGCATCGTACGCCTGACTGGTATAGACCAGCCAGTTGGCGTCATTTAGACACTGCCAAAACAATTTGCCTCGCGCATAAGAGCGCGTTTTGGGGTGCAGCGGCAAGTCCTTGTACATGGCCTCGTATTGAAACAGCATGTCTTTAACGTATTGCGCGTACTTGTCGTCCTGAAGGATTTGATACAAGACACCCGCTTGTTGCATAACAAAGAAGTTTCGCTTGTGGCGTTGATGGGTATAGCCGCCGGAATAGTCCTTTGGGATTGGTGTATCGATACCTGATTCGATTTCGGCATCGATTTCCGACTGCACACGGGCCACAGACTGATCAAAAAGCGGCACCGTGCCTAAGGCTGATTGGATCTCACCAACACCAGACTTGGTTAAGATCAATTTGGGATGTTCAGTGTCTGCGGAGCAAGCTGGAGTTGTGATCACCATGAAGAGAACAAACACCAAAACTGCTAAATTCTGCCTCATTTGAATTACCACCTTCCCGCCTCGGCGGCGGCCAAAAAATCTGTTAACCAATTTTCAAATCAATACGCCTGCACCCAGAGGGGTTCAATGCAAGATTTCAGCCCGAAAAAGGTCGGTGGGACGAAAAAACAGGTAGTTAGACTAAAAATTGGTCCTACCAATTTGGCCAAATTGCAAGCAATTGGTTGCGAAATTGATCAGTCCTATTTAGTATCAAATGCCATCCGGACGTTGTCAAATAAACGCCATGGCGCCCCCAGGAATAGGACAAGAAATCGAGAAGAAAATGCCCAAAACTAGCCCATCACGCCTATTGGCGACCCTATTAATTCTCTTACTGGCCTCTTGTGGGCAACCCAACGAAACCGCAACGAAAAACAGTGGGACAGCCACAAACAGTGACGAGCTAACCGCTGCCATTGCCACAGCGCGACCGGGTGACAAGGTGGTCATGGCGAACGGCAACTGGACCGATGTGGAAATTGAGTTCAAAGGAGAAGGCACGGCGGACAAACCCATCACACTAACCGCTGAAGAACCTGGACAGGTCATCATTTCTGGGCAGTCAAACCTAAGCATGTCGGGCAATCACCTTGTGGTGTCTGGCCTAGTTTTCAAAGATGGCTTCACACCAGCTTCTGAGGTGATTTCATTCAGGACATCAAAACAAGACTTAGCTAACAATACCCGAGTCACCAATGTTGTGATCGATGATTTCACGAATCCAGAACGATTCTCTTCTGATACGTGGGTGGCAATCTACGGAAAGAACAACCGATTTGACCACAATACACTGATTGGCAAAGGTAACGCCGGAGTGACCCTCGCGGTACGAATGAATACTGAGGCAAGTAGAGAGAACGATCACGTCATCGAATACAACTACTTCGGGCCGCGACAAACTCTAGGATCAAATGGTGGAGAAACACTACGAATCGGCACTAGCCACTACTCAAGAGAGTATTCGAATACCGTAGTGCAGTTTAACTATTTCGATCGTACCAGCGGAGAATTGGAGATTATCTCAAGCAAAGCCTGTGGCAACCAAATCCGTGGCAACGTGTTCTTCGAAAGCCAAGGCACACTAACCATGCGCCATGGTCACTACACCACCGTGGAACAAAACTATTTTCTTGGAAACCGTAAACCCAATACCGGTGGTATCCGCATCATCAACGAAAACCAAACGGTAAGAAATAACTATTTGTCCGGGCTAACTGGTCATCGTTTCCGAGGCGCCATGGTGATTATGAATGGAGTCCCCAACGGCCCCATCAATCGCTATGATCCAGTGATTGACTCATTGATGAATAACAATATTGTTGTAAATAGCGACCACATCCAACTGTGTGCCGGCAGCGATGAAGAACGTTCTGCACCTCCTACCGGTTCGTCCATGCACAACAACATCATCATGAGTAAAACCAATCTCAACCCTTTCACCGTCTATGATGATGTGTCCGGGATTAGCTTTGAGGGGAATGTGCTCAACGACGAAGCGGATGTTCCCATCGAACAAGGGTTTAGCAAAGCCCCCTACTCCTTGACGGAAAATCAACATGGACTACTGAGCCCCGATCAGTCTCTTGTGGACCAAATAGGGTTTGGGGAAGTCAAATTACCGGTCACCAAGGAAAACACCGGTGCTGATTATTATCCTAAGACCGATCCTTATGTTGCCTTTGGCAGTGGCGCAACCGTCACAGTGGAAGCCGGCACCAATGCCCTGCTAGACGCCATCGACAACAGCAGCCCAGGTGATGTACTTCTTCTACAGAATGGTGGCGAATATTTATTGACCAAATTTGCCAGTATTAACCACCCCATCAGTATCCGCGCCCCAGACGGCGAAAAGCCCGTTGTGCGATCAGAAAAATCCAGCTTTTTCATCATAGAAAACGGCGGCTCTCTAGAAATAGAAAACCTCTGGATCGATGGGGCCGAGTCACCGGACACAGCCGGCAACAATGTCATAAGTACCAGCCGCTACTCTATGACGAAGAACTACGCCCTGGCGATACGAAACTCTACAGTCACGAATCTGGATGTAAACCATAGCTTCCATTTCCTGAAATTGGCGGTATACAAGTGGATGCCGATGCCTAGTTGGCTTCGGGCATCACCATTTGCAGCAACTGCAACCACAC
>JBCCFQ010000344.1:0-4948 GCA_039029655.1 Pseudomonadota bacterium
CGATGGTCAAAACAGGTATGGCCGTAATCGCAGGGGAGATCACCACCTCAGCTTGGGTGGATTTGGAAGAATTGACTCGGCAAACCATTCTGGACGTGGGCTACGACAGCTCCGACATGGGGTTTGATGGGGCCACCTGTGCCGTTGTGAATTGTATTGGCAAGCAATCCGTGGACATCGCCCAAGGCGTGGATCGGGAAACGTCTGAGGAACAAGGTGCCGGAGACCAGGGATTGATGTTCGGCTATGCCAGCAATGAAACGGACGTGTTGATGCCAGCTCCAATCACCTATTCTCACCGCTTGGTAAAAAAGCAATCAGAGGCCCGAAAGAGCGGCACTTTGCCTTGGCTCAGACCTGATGCTAAGAGTCAGGTGACCTTTCGCTATGACGCCGGAAAGCCTGTAGGAATTGAAGCGGTGGTGCTCTCTACTCAGCATGACCCCGATGTGGACAACGACACATTGAGAGAAGCTGTCATGGAAGAAATCATCAAACCAGTTCTTCCCCAACAATGGATTGGCCAGGAAACCAAGATTTACATCAATCCCACCGGTCGCTTTGTTATTGGTGGCCCAGTGGGTGACTGTGGACTGACGGGCCGCAAGATTATTGTTGATACCTATGGCGGTATGGCACGGCATGGTGGCGGTGCCTTTTCAGGCAAGGACCCATCAAAGGTCGATCGCTCCGCTGCTTATGCCTGTCGTTATGTGGCGAAGAATATCGTCGCTGCGGGACTTGCCGAACGTTGTGAAATTCAAGTGTCCTACGCCATTGGCGTCGCGGAACCTACCTCTATTTCTGTTGAGACATTTGGAACCGGCAAGTTATCTGAAGCACAATTAACCGCGTTGGTTAGGGAACATTTCGATCTGCGACCCTATGGCATCTTGAAGATGCTAGATCTGTTGCGCCCGATTTACCAAGCCACAGCTGCGTACGGCCATTTTGGTCGTGAAGCAGAAGAATTTTCATGGGAACGCACCGACAAGGCAGATGCCCTTAAGGCCGCTGCTGGCGCGTAAAATCCAAACCTGTAACCGAGCCGAACATACTTCGGCTTAAAGATTTTTAGGAGAATTAAATGAGTGGGCAACCCGCCGAAGTTATTTCTGGAGACTATAAAGTCAGAGATATCGACCAGGCCGATTGGGGCCGTAAGGAAATTGCAATCGCGGAAACGGAAATGCCCGGCTTGATGGCTTTACGTGAAGAATACAAAGGCAAAAACCCGCTAAAGGGCGCTCGAATTGCCGGTTGTCTTCATATGACCATTCAGACCGCGGTTTTGATTGAAACCCTAGCGGACTTAGGCGCAGATATTCGTTGGTCCTCTTGCAACATCTTCTCTACCCAAGATCATGCTGCCGCAGCCATCGCGGCAGCCGGTATTCCTGTGTTTGCCTGGAAGGGCGAAACCGAGGAGGAGTATGAGTGGTGCATTCAACAGACCATCAACGGTCCCGACAACTGGCGTCCGAACATGATTCTGGACGATGGCGGTGACCTCACCCAAGTCATGCACGATCAATACCCCGAGTTGATGCAAGAAGTCAGAGGTATTTCCGAAGAAACAACAACGGGCGTAAAGCGTCTTTACGATATGGCGAAAGACGGATCACTAATGGCTCCCGCTATTAACGTGAACGATTCGGTCACCAAATCAAAATTCGACAACCTGTATGGTTGCCGAGAATCATTGGTCGACGGTATCAAGCGTGCGACTGACGTTATGGTTGCCGGCAAGATCGCTGTGGTTTGCGGCTATGGTGACGTGGGCAAAGGCAGCGCCCAATCGCTACGCGGTCTGGGCGCAATAGTCTGGGTAACCGAAGTGGATCCGATTTGCGCCTTGCAGGCCGCCATGGAAGGGTACCCCGTGGTCACAATGGATGAAGCCTGCCAGCAGGGGAACATCTTCGTTTCTGCCACAGGCAATCTCAACGTGATCACACATGAGCACATGAAAAAAATGCCCGACCAGGCAATTGTGTGCAACATCGGTCATTTCGACAATGAAATCGAAGTCGCTAAACTTAAGCAGTATGAGTGGGAAAACATCAAACCCCAGGTGGACCACATCATATTCCCTGATGGAAAACGACTGATTTTGCTGGCAGAGGGGCGCTTGGTTAACCTTGGCTGTGCCACTGGCCATCCCAGCTTCGTAATGTCGAATTCCTTTACTAATCAGACCATTGCTCAGATAGAGTTGTGGGAAAACTACGCGAGTTACAAAAACGACGTTTATGTTTTACCGAAACATCTAGACGAAAAAGTCGCGCGGTTACATCTGAAAAAGATTGGTGCCAATCTTACTGAGCTAACTACGGAACAAGCGGACTATATTGGTGTATCCCAAAACGGGCCATACAAACCCGAAGCCTATCGCTACTAAATAGCGCCACATTCAGCGCTTCGAAAAAGGCCAGCTTGTCTGGCCTTTTTTGTGTCAAAGCACTTCCTAACCTGTTTTAAATTCGTTAAATTCATACCAACTAAGCTTGGTAGCCAAGCAATGACCGCCAGTTCGACCAGCCCAGAGGACATTTCTGTCATCCAAATCTCGGATCCGCACTGATTTGCGTCTCCCGAGGGGGAGCTGCGGGGTGTCAATACAGATTCAACGTTGAGACAGGTCCTGACTGGTGTACAGCGCGAACCGGAAACGGATGTGCTATTGCTTACTGGCGATTTGGTACAAGACGAAACGAGACAGGGTTACGAACGTCTAAAAATCTACCTGGATGACCTTGGGTTACCGGCGTTCTCCATACCAGGCAACCACGACGATCCGGATCTGCTGTCTGCTGTGCTAACGGACGCTCGGAGTCAGGTGGGTGGACACACGCTCATCGGCGAATGGTGCCTTGTATTTTTGAGTAGTTATGTCCCTGGGGCCGCCTTTGGGCGTTTGTCAGCAGACGAACTCTCCCGCCTCGACGAGCTTTTAAAGAATCATGCTACTAAACATCTTTTGATCGCGCTCCATCATCATCCAATTCCTATGGATAGCGCTTGGCTCGACACGGTCGGCTTGGAGAACAGCGAGGAATTTTGGCGCATCGTTGATGTCCATAGCAATGTCCGTTGCATACTCTGGGGTCACGTACACCAAGATTTGCAGCAGAAAAGAAATGATGTGCTGCTACTCGCCACACCCTCTACCTGTGCCCAATTCAAACCTAAGGTTGACCAATTTGAAATCGACGACAAACCACCTGCCTACCGCCGGCTTCTACTCGAGGCATCCGGCAAAGTATCAACAGAGGTTGTTTGGCTTGAAGACTGAGCTTCTGGCCTTATTCTTAGCAACCACTTTGTTCGCTTCCAGCGGCTGCGCCAAAGAACCTGAAAAACATATGTTGTTTCAGATTCCTGGTGAGTCGAACTCTGTGTATCTACTGGGTTCAATCCATATGTTGCGAAAGCAGGATCATCCCCTACCGGAAGTGATGCAGGACGCCTACGAGGACGCCGAAGTCTTAGTCATGGAATTGGATATGGACGACATAGACATGGCCGCCCTGGCAGGTTTATTTGGCAGCGCTGCCGCGGCAACCGATGGAGAAACTCTCGAGTCGTTGATGGGAGATAGCTATCCAAAAGCTGTGGAAATGGCCGACGCAATTGATGCCAACCTCACCGTGTTCAATAAGTTCGAGCCCTGGTTTGTTGCAACAACCATTGTTCAGTTAGAGATGATGAAGATTGGATTCTATGAGCACTTAGGGGTTGAATCCTATTTCACAAAACTGGCGGAAGAAGATCAAAAAGAAATCTTAGGGTTAGAGACAGCGGAGTTTCAACTATCGTTATTTGATGAGATGCCTCTTGAGGAACAGCGTCAGTTGTTTGTGTTATCGCTGGAACAAGCCGGTGATATTGAGGTAGAGATGGGCACTATGGTGGATGCATGGGATTCGGGCAATGTAGAGGCTTTGCATGACATGTTAAATGACTCGATGTCCAGCATGGAAAGTTTCTATCAAGAACTGGTGGTTAATCGAAACAAGAACTGGATCCCAGAGATCGAAGGCTTTTTGAAACAAAACGATGATTACTTGGTTATTGTCGGGGCGGGTCATCTTACCGGAGAGTATGGCGTTGTCGAGTTGCTAAGACAACGCGGTTTTGAGGTACAACAACACTAATTAGATCTCGATCATCTCGAAGTCCTCTTTACCAGCACCGCAGTCTGGACATCGCCATGACAATGGCACATCGTCCCAACGCGTGTTTGGTGCAATACCGGAAGTCGGATCTCCATTCTCCTCTTCATAAACAAAACCACAAATGACACACATGTACGCTTTCATGACTTCCTAATATGGTGCAACTTCAATTGTCCTATTCTCCCACGATTGCGCCGACCGCGCATCACCTGTGCTAGAGTGCCGTGTCAGTTCCGGGAAACAACACCATGCAAAAATCAAAAGCATTTTTTGAAAAAGCTAAGCAACTGATCCCAGGAGGCGTTAACTCACCCGTTCGAGCCTTTGCCGCAGTTGGTGGTGACCCCGTTTTTATTGAACGCGCGGAGGGTGCGTACCTTTTTAGCGTCGACGGTAAGAAATACATCGACTACATTGGGTCGTGGGGCCCAGCGATTCTGGGTCACGCAGACCCGGATGTGCTTAAAGCCGTGCGGGAAACAATCAGCAAGGGATTGAGTTTCGGGGCACCGTCACCCCTGGAAACAACTCTTGCTGAAAAAGTCTCCCAACTAATGCCCAGCATTGAACAAGTGCGAATGGTGAGTTCCGGCACCGAAGCCACCATGAGTGCGATTCGATTGGCCAGAGGCTTTACCGGACGCGACAAAATCGTAAAATTTGAAGGGTGTTATCACGGCCACGGTGATGCCCTCTTGGTTAAAGCTGGATCCGGAGCTTTGACACTGGGCATCCCAACTTCCCCAGGTATACCAAAGAGTTTTGCAAAC
>JBCCFQ010000345.1:0-4904 GCA_039029655.1 Pseudomonadota bacterium
AGGTGGTTCATGATTAGCTTTCATCAAACACAAGGTAAACGAATTTTGTATTCTAGAATCCTAGTTACCGTTCTGCTATTGGGCGCATCACTGTTGAGCCGTCCCGCATTGGCGCAGATCACGCCCAATTTTGTGGAAGCGGAAATCCGAAGTCTGATCTCTGCGGTTGGTGAAGCAACTGGAAAGACTTTTATTGTGGATCCTCGTGTCACCGGCAAAGTCACCCTAACCTCCAGCGTACAGATGACGGCAGATGAGTTTTACGAAACCTTTCTGTCAGTTCTAGAGGTGCATGACTTCGTCGCACAGTCCAACGGTGGCGTTATCAAGATTGTGCCCAGCAATAACGCTCGGCAAATGCCCGGAAATGATTTGCCAAGAACATTGTCTGGACCCAGTGATGACATGGTCACCCATGTCATTAAGATCAGAAACATCTCGGCGGCACAGTTAGTACCCATACTAAGACCCTTGGTCCCACAGTATGGTCACCTTGTGGCGGTACCTCCGTCTAACATGCTGATCATTTCCGATCGTTTGGCCAATGTGAATCGTCTGGTGCGTATTGTTAACCGCATCGACCAAGCAGGCGAAGACGAAATTGACGTGATTCCTTTAGAACATGCATCCGCCGGAGAATTGGTTCGAGTGATCACAGCGCTCAACCAAGGAAGCGCCCAGGCGGGAGGCGGTGCTGCTACGCCAGCCCCTACGGTAGTAGCGGATGACCGTACCAACAGCATTCTGATCAGTGGTGATTCATCGTCACGACTAAAACTAAAAACCCTCGTGGCCCATTTGGATACACCTCTAGAAGAAGGCGGCGATACCCAAGTCATCTATTTGCACTATGCCAGTGCAGAAGAGTTAGCTCAGCGATTGAATGATCAGGCCAGCGCCAGCGAACAACAACAACAAGGGGGCGGTCAAGCGGCACCCGCCCGACAAAGCCAGACCACGATCTGGGCTGACCCCGAGACCAACGCTCTAGTCATCACCGCGCCTCCGAAGATTATGCGAAACCTGAAACAGGTCATTGACCGACTCGACATTCGTCGAGCCCAAGTGCAGGTCGAAGCCATTATTGCAGAGCTTAGTGTTGAGGATTCCGCCGCCTTAGGTGTTACCTGGGCCGTGGATGGTAGTGACAGTAACGTCGGTGTAGGTGTTACTAACTTTCCAAACACTTCTAGCAGTGTAGGCAGCGTTATTGCTGGGGGACTAACCACAGATGACGACGGGGGCATTAACTTTGACACCTCCGCTGCCGTCACGGCACTGGGAGGAGTTCCCTCCGGAGTCACCGCAGCCTTCGGACGTATTACCGGCGACGGCACAAGTTTCGCAGCTATCCTAAATGCGCTGCGTGCCGATGGTTCAACCAATATTCTTTCTACGCCAACCATCACCACGATGGACAACCAGGAAGCCACTATCAACGTAGGTCAGGAGGTTCCTTTCCAAACGGGCAGCTTCACGAACACGGGTGGCAACAACGGAGCCATCAACCCATTCTCAACAATTCAGCGAGAAGACGTGGGCATCAACCTAAAGGTGACACCTCGAATTAATGAAGCCAATTCGGTGATATTGGAAATCGAGTTAGAATCATCCAGCATCGCCCAGGGTGCGGCCGCCGCAACCGGTGCGTCGGATCTCATCACCAACAAACGCACCATCACCAACAACGTCATCGTTGAAGATGATGGCATCATCGTGCTTGGTGGATTGATGGATGAGCAACTTTTGGAGAGTGACCAACGAGTACCGGTGCTAGGTCGTATCCCGCTACTTGGGAATCTATTCCGCAGCAGAACCACGGATATCGATAAACGGAACCTTATGGTATTCATAAAGCCTAAGATTCTCCGCGACGGTATGAGTACTGCCATCGAAACCAATGCCAAATACAACTTTATGCGCGACATGCAAATAAAGGATCAAGAACGCAATGTCGGTCTGATCCGGGGCGCAGAACGACCAGTGTTACCTGAGCTAACAGAAAAACAAAAAGAACTAGCTGTGACGCCACCCGACGAAAACAAATCCACGGATACTGAGCAGCCAGATGAACAACCCGACACCGGTAACTGATTTCGGCGATCTGTCGCTAATCGACGAGCCTGCACCCATTGCGACTGAAGAGCCAGTCGCAGGTGAGCAGCATGAAGAGCCTAAGTCTCGACGCCTACCCTTTGCTTTTGCAAAACGTCATGGCGTGTTGGTAGAACAAGACTTTGGTGATCGCGCCAAAGTTGCCTACCGAGCGGGTGCAAAACCTACCTCCCTTGCCGAGGTACGCCGTTTCCTAGGTTGTAAGCTTGAGACCCGTAAGATCGACCAAGAGTTGTTCGACAAGCTGTTGCAAGACGCCTATGAGGAAAGCACTTCCAGCGCCATGCAAATGGAAGGCTTTGACGAAGATACAGATCTATTTAGCGTCGCCCAGCAGCTACCAGAACCGGCCGACCTGTTAGAGAGTGACGATGACGCGCCCATTATCCGGCTGATCAACGCGGTGTTAACCGAAGCCGTTAAGCAAAATGCGTCGGACATTCACATAGAGCCTTTTGAAAACCGTCTGGTGGTTAGATTTCGAGTGGATGGTGTCTTGCGTGAAGTTTTGCAAAACCGTCGTGCCGTTGCACCTTTGATTGTGTCTAGAATCAAGGTCATGTCCAAACTGGACATCGCTGAAAAACGTATACCGCAAGATGGTCGAATTTCGTTACGTATTGCCGGGCGCGCGGTAGACGTGCGTGTCTCTACTCTACCCTCAGGACATGGCGAACGTGTGGTCATGCGTCTGTTGGACAAACAAGCTGGCCGGCTGGACCTAAGTCATCTTGGCATGGCCAATGAAACCCGTGAAATGGTTGATGAATTGATTCACAAGCCTCACGGTATCATTTTGGTTACTGGGCCCACCGGATCCGGTAAGACGACAACCTTGTACGCGGCTTTAGAGCAGATCAACGACAACAGTCGAAACATCATGACGGTTGAAGATCCTATCGAGTACTACATCGACGGGATAGGTCAGACTCAGGTGAACACAAAGGTTGAAATGACCTTCGCTCGAGGACTACGCGCCATCCTGCGACAGGACCCCGATGTGGTGATGGTTGGGGAAATTCGAGACTTAGAAACCGCGGAAATCGCGGTTCAAGCCAGTTTGACCGGTCACTTAGTGATGTCCACTTTGCATACAAATACGGCAGTGGGTGCCGTGACTCGACTTCGGGACATGGGCATAGAACCCTTCTTGTTGTCTTCCAGCTTGATTGGTGCTGTAGCGCAACGTCTTGTGCGTGTTCTGTGTGACAATTGTAAGCTGCCCTATGAGCCCTCGGATCGCGAAAGAGAAATTCTTTCCTTGCCGGATTCGGGCGTTTCTCTTTACAAACCCAGTGGCTGTGACAAGTGCAACCATTCTGGTTATCAGGGACGTACCGGTATATACGAGTTGGTCTGGGTGGACGACAATATGCGCACGATGATTCACGATGGTGTTGGCGAACAAGGACTGGAGAAACATGCCCGACTATCCACCCCGAGCATTCGGGATGATGGCCGCCGCAAGGTCATACAAGGTGTGACCACCATCGAAGAAGTGCTCAGAGTAACGCGAGAAGACTAATAGAACCTCAATTCAATGGGCGCATTTGAATACACCGCGTTAGACAGCGCAGGCAAAGAAACTAAGGGTCTTCTAGAAGGAGACACCGCAAAGTCGGTGCGTCAGACGCTGCGTGATAAGAAATTAATGCCTCTGAAAATTACAGAGGTTGCACAAAAAGAAGCTCAGCGCAGCAAAGGCCCCATCGGAGTAAGGCGTGGTATCAGCGCGATGGATTTGGCCTTGGTTACACGGCAATTGGCCACTTTAGTCAAAGCGGCTCTCCCCCTAGAAGAAGCATTATTGGCCGTTTCTCAACAGACTGAGAAGCCCAGGGTAAAGAGCATGCTGCTGGGTGTCCGCGCAAGAGTGATGGAAGGTCATCCCCTGGCTGAGGGACTTAGAGACTTTCCCAATGCGTTCCCCGAAATTTATATCGCCACCGTTGCGGCGGGAGAGCAGTCAGGACGTCTAGACGTTGTCTTGGAACGACTGGCAGACTACACCGACAATCGACAACAGCTTAGACAAAGAGTCACCCACGCGTTCGTCTATCCTATTGCCGTTGCTGTGGTGGCACTGCTGGTGGTCATTGGATTATTGACCTACGTAGTCCCGAAAGTCGTGGAAGTCTACGACAACATCGATCAAGAACTGCCGGCACTGACTCAGATGTTGATCGCTACAAGCGACTTTCTAAGAAACAACGGACTGCTCATATTGATTGTGGTGGGTGTCGTATTCTTTGGGCTGAACTATTTTTTCAAAAACCCTGGACCAAAAAAGGCGCTGCACGGCTGGCTGCTCCGCCTACCCATCATCGGGAAAATGACCAGAGGCGTGAACACCGCTAACTTTTCAAGAACCCTGCATATATTGGCGGGCAGCGGCGTGCCGGTGCTAGAGGCCTTAAGAATTGCCGCATCCGTGGTCTCCAATGTACCCATGAAAGAAGCGGTAGAAGAAGCCTCAAACCGTATCCGAGAAGGCGCGCCCATTGGCCATTCTTTGGCCGCCAGCAAGCTTTTTCCACCTATGACCATCCACTTGATTTCCAGTGGCGAGGCCAGCGGAGAGCTAGATACGATGCTAGAGCGTGCCGCTGTGTACCAAGAGCGAGAAATGGACTCTGTCATCGCTACGATGATGGCGCTTATGGAACCGCTATTGATCCTCACCATGGGCGGTATTGTGCTGGTGATCGTTCTCGCCCTATTACTGCCAATCGTAAATCTAAACGATCTGGTGCAATAACTCGCCA
Source organism: Pseudomonadota bacterium (assembly GCA_039029655.1). Lineage (GTDB taxonomy): Bacteria > Pseudomonadota > Gammaproteobacteria > Steroidobacterales > JBCCFQ01 > JBCCFQ01. The sequence continues at coordinate 4,881 of JBCCFQ010000345.1, forward strand.
CTCCCCTCGCAATGGCGCCTCAGC
>JBCCFQ010000346.1:0-4893 GCA_039029655.1 Pseudomonadota bacterium
ACGGGGTTGGCAATCACAAGGTGGCTGGGCCACCCGATAAGGAGCATGCATGAGCGCCGCAATTGAAAACATACAATCCAACCCCTTGACCACCCTGTCGCAACAAGTGGGTGGCTATGCGCAAAATTTTGACCTATCCCAAGTGCCTCAATCCGTTAAGCACTATGCCAAGCTTTGCATGGCTGACGCTATTGGCATTGGGTTTGCGTCTCACAACTATGGGTTTTCCAAAAATAGTCTCAAGGCCATAACGACTCTATCGGGAGCTGGAGACTTTCCAGTCATCGGTACGGACTTAAAAATTAGCTGTCGTGATGCAGCCCTGGCCAACGGCATTCTCGTCCATGGCCTAGACTTCGACGACACCCATGTGGGTGGCGTGATTCACGGTACCGCCAGCGCTGTACCTTTAGTACTAGCACAGGGAACCCGGTTCAACTCAAGTGGCGCACAAAGTCTTGCCGCCTATTTACTGGCCATCGAAACCGATGCCCGAATTGGTATGTTAGCCAAAGGTATGTTTCAAAAAATCGGATTTCACCCCACGGGTATGGTGGGCATCTTTGGTTGCAGCGTGGCCGGTGGTTACTTGGCGGGTCTAAGTCCAGAACAAATCGCACTGTCCCAAGGCATTGCTCTGAGTATGGCCAGCGGAAGCTTGGAGTTTTTAGACGACGGTTCTTGGACCAAACGTATGCATCCCGGCTGGAGTGCCTCTAGCGCTATCACGGCATGTGCCCTCGCTGAACAGGACTTCAAAGCACCTCTAAAAGCCTATGAAGGACGCTACGGTTTGTACAACCTGTACCTACAGGATCAAGAGCTAGGTGATGCCTCACAAATCATGCAGGATTTGGGGCAAAACTGGGAAACCAGCAAGGTCGCCATTAAGCCCTATCCCGTTTGCCACTTTAATCATGGTTGTATCGACTCCATGCGAGAACTTCGGAGTAAACACGACCTAACGCCTAGTGACTTAAAATCCATCACGGTTATGGTGCATGACAAACAAGCCGACGTCGTGTGCCTACCAGAAGTCCAAAAACGTCGTCCACAAAATGAATATGAAGGTAAATTCAGCCTACATTTCGCCGTCGCAGCAACGGCAATACGGGGCAACTTCACCTTGGCGGAGTTAGAAGATGACGCTTTACAAGACGCAGAGATTTTGGCCCTTTGTGACCGTATCAGTTACCAGCACGACGATGAATCTGCGTACCCCAAGTACTATTCCGGTGCGGTCAAAGTGGAGACCCTGGATGGCCAAACTCTGTTCCATCGAGAACTGATTAACCGAGGCGCTGATGAAAGGGCTTTAAGCGAAAGCGACGTGAAGGACAAATTCATAGGCAACGTTAGAAACCTGACCGACCCTCAAGCCGAAGAACTTTGGCAGGCCGTGATGGAATTGGATTCCGCACCGTCACTTGAGCGACTCAACAACGCCATCGGTGTGGATGTTAGAAGTTAGCGATTTTTGCTGCGTCGACTTCGCCGCAGCTCCAGCAACAATATACTCAAAACGATTAAGGCCATACCAACAAACTGAGCCACTGACATTCGCTCATTGAGGACAAACGCTGCGAACACAACCGTAGCCGGTGGTCCGACGGTGCTGGCAATTGCGGCCCGGGCGGCGCCAATACGTCTGACACCTTCAGCCACTAAGTAAAGAGGCAAGACGGTAACAAAAACCGCCATAATGATCAGAATCCATAGGCTAGTGCTATCCACGCTGACACTTTGCCAGCCTGTGGTGAACTGATATTGAGTGCCAAGACCAATACCCGCCACGACCATGGCCACTAGGGTGAATCCTGCACTACCCATGGTATGAGTCAGGCGACCACTCACTAAAAAGTAGTAAGCAATGGTGGCAGAGCAAAACATCACCCACATAGCACCGGTGAAGTTTTGACGCAGCAAGTCCGCATCGAACGCCCCCACCACTAACGCAATGCCGAGATAAGTGCCGATAACGGCCCCTGTGGTCCAGGGTCCTGGCAAGGCTTTTTGCAAAACCGCGACTGCAATCACCACCAGCGCGGGATAGCCGAACAATAACGCTCGTTCAACACCGGCATCAATTAGGGTGAGTGCGTAAAAGTTAGCATAGGCCCCTAAGGTGTAACACACGAAACCAGCAAAGGCGGCTAACAAAAAGTCTTTGGCTGTGGCATTCCGCAAACCATTAAAACCACCGGTAATCCAACCAACCAATAGGAATCCAGGAATCGCGATCACAGCACGAACGGTAACGACTGTCTCAAAATCCAATCCACGTGCATATAGCGCCTTGGCGAATATGCCTTTGGCAGCCAACAGTACAGAACCTGCTAAAACCATAACCAAACCCGCCCATGGCAACTCAGGCGGTTCGTCATCCATGAGTTTATCGCTCAGAAAAAACTACCGATAATTGCCAGAAAGTTCGGCAATAACCTCATCAGTGGTCATCACTCGAGACCACAAACGGCGCAGCATGTTTAACGTGGCATCTTGCATTTCTTCGCTATCGGTTCCCGTGCCATCACTGACCATCACTACACCGTATTGTGAATCACAGGCTTCCATGGCCGTCATGGCCACGCAATTGTTAGTAGACACGCCAACACAAACCACGGTTTCTATACCCATGGCTTGCAAATGACTATTGATACCTGTGGATCGGAACGCACCCATGGTGGTTTTATTCAAAACCAATTCGCCAGGTTTGGGCGTTAGCGCTTCAACAATCTCGTGCTCTGTTTGCCCTTCGATGTTGTTAGTGGCCTGAACAATCGGCTTCATGTGCACCGGCACATCACTACAATCCGGCATATTGGCGCCGTAGGTGATATAAATGACCTTGCTACCCAACTCTCGAAACGTGTCTGCCAAACGACTGATGTTGGGCACCAGCATTTGTTCGATACGGGTAAATCGATAATTTGAAGCAGCGCCACCATCGCGCTTTGCCAGCATCTTACCTAAGCCCATACTGCGATTACCCGTGGCATTTTGCATGTCCACAATGACAAGCGCGGTAGTTTCCGGGACCAATGTGACCTCCCGGCTAAAGGAGTCAATGAAGGTGGGTTGCATGGGCGTGGGTCCGTAGTCCAGAATGTAAATGTTCGGACAATTTAGCTCAAACGCCATCGTAGCGGCAATAGGAGAACACCATGGACCAATTTGAAAAAGCCGGTTATGGCACCGAAACCATTGGTTTTGGGGAAAAAGCTGCGGTATTGGTAGTGGATTTTCAAAAGGGTTTCACTGACCCGGCAAGCCCTTTGGGCGGATCCGCTCATGTGCAAGCCGCGGTGGACAATACCGCCATCCTGCTGAAGGCGGCCAAAGCCAAAGGGCTCCCCATTGCCTCATGTCGGGTTGCTTGGAAGAACCGACAAGACATGAGCTATTGGAAAATCGCCACCTTGTATGAAGGAAATTTTTATTACGGTCACCCTCACACAGAATTTGATCCAAGGGTTTCTGATCCGGAATACAATTTTGAGTTTACAAAGACCGCGCCGTCTATTTTCTTTAGAACACCATTAGATACTTTCTTAACAAAGCAACGCGTGGATACTGTGATCATCACCGGGTGCACCACCAGTGGTTGTGTTCGTGCGTCTATTGTCGACGCATTTTCTTACGGTTATCGAGTCATTGTTCCCGCGGATTGTTGCGGCGACCAAGACGACGGACCCCATTGGGACAATCTTCGGGACGTGGGTCGAAGATACGCCGACGTCGTCAAGCTAGAAGATGTTCTGGATCACATCAACGCCATACCGATGGCGAAATCAGCTTAAAGCGAGAACTCTATGCCCATTGTCAACGTCAACAATCACGATATGTATTACGAAATCCACGGTGAAGGTGAACCGGTGGTTTACATTGGTGGTTGGGACACCTTTTGTCACGGTCGACACATTCACTTGGCCCGGGGTATCACTGATGAGTATCAAGTGCTGATCGTTGACTATCGTGGCCTGGGGCAATCCACCGACGATCCAAGCATCCCCTCCTCTACAGAACTGCATGCCGACGATATCATCGCCTTGTTAGATCATTTGGGCTGGTCCAATGTTCGGTTCGTCGGGCTAGTGGGCATCGGTGCCTGCATCAGTCAACACGTGGCGCTCAAACGTCCAGATCTGATTCGCTGCCTAGTCAGCATGGGTTGCTGGGCCCATGCCGATCAGTTTTTGCAGGATCAGTTGAATGCCTTAGGCAATATGCACAGAGATTCCGGGTTTTTGGCTTTCCAAGAACTGGTTTGCGTTATGTCGTTCAAACCGGATTACTACATGCAAAATAGAGACAAACTACTTGGCGTAAACGGCGTATGGGGCATCTTAAACGACAACCTACAAACCCATTTACGTTTGATCGAAGCGTGCAATGGTCACGACTTAAGAGCAGACCTTAACAAAATCGAAGCACCGGCACTCATTCTTCACGCGGCCTTAGACACCGTTACCGGACCACGCACGACAATGCCCATTGAACAAGCCATGCCCAATGCGACTGGCGTGATGTTGGAAGATACGGCCCATGTGATCGCGGGCAAGAAAGAGAAGATTGAGTTTTGTGAGATTTTGTTTCCGTATTTAGCGGAGCATTGAGGGGGTCAGCCTCGAACCAACAACGTCATCCCGGCGTTGGCCGGGATCCAGTAGTATTTTGCCGCGAAGCGGCTCCTCAAAGATGTGTCTGGTGTCTAGTTTCTGGTGTAAGCGTTAGCGTGGAGACTGGCATCATCGTGAGCCACTAGCCACTAGCCACTAGCCACTAGCCACTAGCCACTAGATCCGTTCCCGAGGTCTGAAGCCCAGAGCCTATAGTCTGCTAAGGAGCCGCTTCGCGGCAAAATACTACTGGATCCCGGCCTGCGCCGGGATG
>JBCCFQ010000347.1:0-4884 GCA_039029655.1 Pseudomonadota bacterium
CAAGCAAACAGAGCAGGAGCCAATGTACCTAACTCCGACATCGGTTCATTGGCTCGCGATGCCGAATCCATACAACCCTCACATTTCGCTACCAATGCAGCAAGGTATGGGCACCATCAACAAAACTCATTCACAACAATCATCAACCAAGCTTCGAATTTCTCTAGCGGCGACCACCGCTCGTTTGACGGGCTCGACGCAAGATTCGATATAAGATAGTGCGGACAGCATCGCCAAAGTACCGGATACCAACCATTCGACGGTAGGTATCCGGCTCAACCTTGATAATTAAGGACAGGTCGCTCCTCTAACGATGACGGTGTTGTCGCAAACCACGGCGTTGACATCAAACCCTGCTATAGTCACTCGTGAGCCGAAGTTCAACGAAAGATCCAACTGATTGGATCGAATCGAGGACGGATTGGGAGGAACGGAAACAAGATTCAAAGTGCCTGCTCCATCGGCGGAGACTCCGATGTCATTTGCATTTAAATTTAGACCGCCAACAATGAGCGCTCTGGCACCATCCTCCATGAGCATACCGACAGCGTTATTCTCGGCCACAAACTTTGCCGTGGCGTGGGGACTAACAATAGACCCAAGGGGCATAAAAAATCCAAAAAGGTTGTTACTTGCCGTGAACACATTGGCTCCACTGCCGAAAAACGTTGAACCAACCACACTGAGTTCACTACCTAGTATGCTGATCCCGGCGAAACCATTACCATTGGCAGTTACGCTAGAACCTTGTGCTTCAGGAAAGCTGAGAACCTGGAATCTGGAGTCATTGATCACTGACAAACCTGACCCTCTGTTTTCCGTAGCAATCAGTTTGGCACCCCTTAGCTCTATATAACTTTTGCCGTTTATCGCGACACCATCGCCACCATTACCTGTGGCCCGGTTTTCACCCTCTACCACGACAGTGGAGTTCGCGAATGCATCCATACCCCCCAGTCCATTGCGTTCCATAGCTAGATTCACCATGTCTAACTTAGAGCGATCCACCGCCAGTCCCACCGTGGCGTTGTTTCGCATAACTAGACTTGAGAATTTCGCGTGGCTGGACCGTCTTATTAAAACACCTTGATCCCTCCCGTTTTGCACTGCAAAATTCTTTAACCGTACATGTCGAGTGCCCTCAACTAACACCACGGCTTCCGAGGCCCTGTCACCCCCATCGATCACCGCGTTTTGATCCCCGATTAACGTGATCCAGTCGTGTTTGATCACGATCGATTCCATACACCGACCGGAAAATCGGACCAAATCCCCTGGTCTCGCCTGAGATAGGGCTCGACTCAACTTCATACCCCGATTACACGCAACCCGCCAAGTTTTTTGCCGTGTGGGTTTGGAGTGAGAATTCGGATCCGTTTCCCACGCTTGTGCAGCATCAGCGTTGGAGCTCGAAAATAGCCAAATCAGCAAAAAAACCATCAGTGCACCCAGAATCCCGTATCCAAGTTCTATTCGTTTCAACTTATTCATTGTTTATCATTCCTTTTGGTCAATGGCGGCCCCGTCGACCGCATACCGCAAGGCTGCCTACAGGCGTCGTTTCTGACCTGCCGGAACTGTGGTGTTTGTCTGGAGGTTTTCCGCCGGCCCTCTAATTAACGCCAAATGGAGACCAACCTCAGTTCTGGTTAGGATGTAATACATGACAGAGTCTGAATCAGGGATTTTTTACGTCGGAGATTGGCGAATCGACCCTGGGCTAGGGCAAATCACTCGTGGACACACGACAAATAAAGTAGAACCAAAAGTCATGGAACTACTGGTGTTCTTGTGCGCTCGACCCGGTGAGGTAATCAGCGGTGACGAAATTGTAAACGCCGTTTGGGGTGGGCGCCCGATGGGTGATAACCCAATCTACAAGTCTGTCGCCAAATTACGGCGCGCCATGGACGACGACCCCAACAATCCTAAGTACATCGGCACCATACCCAAGAAGGGGTATCGCCTGTTGGTCAAAGTCGATCGCGAGCCAATAGCTGCTGTCGAGAGTCTCGAACACCAGCCAAGACGCGCATTGCCCTGGTTGATTGGCATGGTGGTTGGCGGACTGATTGCGACTCTCCTTTTGTGGCGACCGGTCAAACCCCCGCCCAATCTCACGTCATTTTCAAATTTTCCGGGTTCTCATCTACAACCAAGTCTCGCGCCCAGCGGGGGACGGTTTGTTTTTGTAAACAACATTAATCGCAGTCGAGAGATTTGGATCTCAGACCCATTGAAACAAGGACCCCGTGCTCTTACCGACGGCCCCAATGATTCTCGACCCAGATGGTCACCCACCGACGACGTCATTGTATTCTCACGCAACAACAGCATCTGGTCTACCAACGCACAGGGTGACAACGCCAAGGAAATCATACGTTCGGGCTACAACCCGAATTTCTCCCACGATGGTAGGAAAATCGTTTTTGAAAGACGTTACGAAATTTGGACGGCAGACGCTAACGGTTCGAACCAGGCTCGAGTTCAGGGTGTGCCAAAACGCGAGTTACCACTGTCACCTCGCTGGCCCGCGTTTTCGCCAGACGGAAGGCAGATCGCTTACTTTGACAGCTCACACACCCCCATGGGCGACCTTTGGATCATTGACTCCGCCGGGGGAACCCCAAGTCAGTTAACATTTGCCGCTGCTTTTGGTGGTGCACCAGTTTGGTCGTCGGACGGCCAGCACATTATCTACTCGTCGCAACGAAACGGAAGTCGAACGCTTTGGCGTGTTGATGTTGAAACCAAATCGTCCGATGCGTTATTGATTGGCAGCGGCAATGACGATTTCCCGGATATCTCAGCTGACGGCAAAACCCTAATGTATTCTAATGACCGCCATCGGTTTGCCATTGTACAAACCACACCAAGCACCGGTCGTCACAAACTGCTTCACGAGTCTCGCCAGACTTTGTTGGGTCCAGAGCTTTCTCCAAATGGGGAACGGCTAGCATTCTTTGGCAGCGCGCGCGCTGGTGGCATTCAATTGTTTTCTTTAAACATCAAAAACAACACGATTGAAACTGAAACAAGCGATCCACTGTCGAGTCACGCGATTCCCAGGTGGAGCCGAGATGGCCAAACCCTGTACTACTATCACGCCGGAGAGAATACTTCTTATAGAAAAGTAGACTTGAAAGCTCGAGATACCGCAATCGTATCGCCAGACTGGAATTGGAATACGGCCAACGGAGCGGATGTGGACACAGTGCGAAAACGCATCGTCTATTCTCGTTTGACTGGACAGGTTCCCGTGCAGACTTTGATTCGAGACATTGCAAACGGTGAAGATACGACCTTCCATGCCACCCTTGAGTATCCGCGATGGTCCGAGGACGGGGAATCGGTCATTGGCTCGCTGTTTACCAGCGAAAGTTTCCCCGGGGACGTTGCCATTTGTGATACCACGAAACCCAACTGCCAGATGTTAGCAGAGAAGGCTCGTATCCCCATGTGGTCTACTGATGAAACAATGGTTTACTTCGTTCGCGGGTTTGGGAGGACGCAAGAGGTGTTTCGAGTACCTCGCGAGGGTGGCAGGGAGGAAAAAATAATGACCATGGAGCCGCTCTTTCAGCTGGGACCTTTTTACGATGTAACAGCCGACGGCGACATCATTTGGGTGCGTTACGAAAAGGAACCCTCAGAACTTTGGTCTATGGATCTGTGACTAGAAAACACTACGAATTGGCCGAACTTCTGACAATTAATTCATGACATTCGAGACGCAGTGCGTGCCCTTGTTTAGTAGCGGCGGGCTCGCTTGCGCGAGCCCGACATGGTTTACGATTACTCGTGACCGGCCAAGTTATGGATCACCTCGACGCAAGATACGCGCGTACCGAGCTTACGAGGAGACGCGCACTGTACCTTGAATTAATCACGCCGGCGCGCTGGAGTTGTCTTAGTGATTTTGTGACACAGCGTACATAGACGAAAATGTTCTGCCAGTCATCTTCGTAACTGCAAGGTATTTCCGGTATCAGTAGCCGTTCAAATTTTCGCACGTCGTAAAGGCGATTTCTTGTGCCTCCCGGCCAAAGCACATCAACCGTACCTCGAGAAGCCTTTTTCATACCGAAGGTCAAGTCCAAACTATTTTGAGAGGCATAGCTCGAACCACCCATAACGGGCTTCGTGGCAGCAGGAAGACGGTGGGGTCTAAACCTAACCACTCCTCCAATTCCATTGCGATTGACCACACCGTCTGAGGTCAAGTCAGCACTGCCCAATAGTTCAAAATTCACCCAGCCATTACGGTTATCCGCACTATTTATCTCAATGGCCAGTGTTCCATCTTCCGGGACAAAACCCGTCCAAACAAAATCACCGCTGCCCATGACTGTTTCTGCAAATATTGGAGAGAAGGCGGCTAGCTCATTAAACGGAGATGAAAAAGGAATCGGTATCGCCGCCGCGTAAGGGACCAAAGGTATAGGTGGCACTACGTTTTGATTAGAGACCGATACAAAATCTACGAAACCATCCCGATTCAAGTCTCCCACTGCGAGGCCGTGTTCATTTCTCCGAACATGATCGGCCGCAACGGGTGACACCAACGCCTCTTCGTCGTAGGAAAATTGACCGGCACCATCATTGGTCAATATCACTCCAGGATTGGAGCTTTCTACTATTAACGCCACATCCAATCCCCCAACGTAGGCGATGTCTGTATCGCCGTCGTTGTCGTAATCAAAGGCCGCCGTACCCCAACCGAATACGGAAGCGAGGTTTGGGTCCACTCCAGAATCAGTCCATGTTCCATCCAAATTCTGAAAAAAGTGACGCGACGTTTGTCCCCCAAGTCCAGACCCCGGAATACCTAGAAACGCTTCGAAGTAGTCACCCGTGTTGCTGACGAACGCATCTAGAGTTCCG
>JBCCFQ010000348.1:0-4876 GCA_039029655.1 Pseudomonadota bacterium
CTGGTGTTCGAAAAAGGCATCAATGTTCAAGGAGTTGGGCGGGAAGTGGGCAAGACCCCAATGGGGAACCCTAGAGTGGAGCGAGCCTGAGTGGCCCGTTCCACAGTGCACAACGTTCATGGCCCCCGCGACAGAGGAGGATGCCTTTAGGGCGGCGGCGACCAGGGCCGCCTGATCGTCCTGAGACATGTGCTCGCATCTCTGGGCAACCCCCTGGATCAGGGTGTCCACCTGGAGTCCAAAGTGAGCATGGGTAAAACTCCACTGGAGGGAGAATTCGCCTCTCCCAAACAGGTCCAGGTGGTGGTTTACCACCTCCTGTGTCGGTCGGGCAACCAGGATAGGGGGAGGGGCACTCGCGGCCGTGACCACGATGGGCCGTGCGGGTCGGTTTTCGAGCTCGCCGAGCCGCCTCAGGAGGTCGCTGACCGTTGGTCCCAGGATTGATGTTTCCCGGTCCTGCTGTTGCCGTTGCTGCTGCTGTTGCTGGCCCCAGCCCTGTTGACTCCAGCCTCCGGCTTGCTGTTGCTGCCATTGTTGCTGTTGCCACTGACCCTGGTCCTGCCATTGGTCATACTGCTGGGGCCACTGCTCCCAGCCTTCCTCCTGCCACTGGCCTTGGTGCTGTGGCCACTGCCGCCCGGCCCTGTCGCCACCTTTTTGGCCGCGCTCCACCCTGTTCTTGCCAGAGGGTAACTCGGACTTCTTGACGACCGTCAGCTTGTTCTTTCCGCCTTTTTGGCTGCCTTTGCCACCTTTGCCACCTTTGCCGCCTTTGCCGCCTTTGCCGCCTTTGCCACCCTTGCCGCCCTTGCCGCCCTTTCCAGAAGAAAACATTGCTGTGAACAGCCACAGAACTTCATGAAGGGAAGGGTTTTATGTACAACACACATTATTTTATGTATTATCGTAAAGACACTATTTTCTATCTATCTACATAGGAGAGAAACAACCAACACACACAACAGTCAACAAAACAAACATACTACTGGGAATCAACCGCAGATGTGGTTAAATGCCCTACAGTAGGCATTACTTACCCTCATGGTAAGTAATATGCTTGTCTGACTGCACTATTCGGAGGCATTCTGCGGATAACTTATCATTATCCTCCAGAGTAAAATTATTGATTATTATGTCATCCACCTTTACAACGGTGTCAGTGTCATCAGTTGTATAGGGAGGATGACTGTAGTGCGCTGGTTTCTCCTTGTAGTAGTATTTTAATTGTGAGGCTTGGTACCAACAGGGCCTATACGTGCCCCCGCAGACATCATGAAAGTTGCCATACCACTGAAGGTTTAGCTTTTTTCCGGTCTTTTTAAGGACCTTGCCCATCCCGAAAGTGCCACCTTTCATGGGAAAAACCACCAGTTGGCCAACGCTAACGGGTTCACTCGCGTCCTCGGCGTTGTTTGGCACGAAGGAGGGGCCATCACACTCAGGTAAATCCCCCGCCTTTTCCACCCAGGAAACATCTCGGGAGTAGACATCTTTGGCAACTAATCTGTTTACGTTGGCATTGACCCTCTTTCCATCTAGTTCAATTACGTAAACATTACCATTCACCTTGTCGACCACTGTGGCAGGATGCCACCAATTACGCCATTTGGACGGTGTAGTAACACGGCCAACATCATGCTCATGAGAAGATTTTTCACTAGTTTTATCATACCAATAAAACACAGGGTCACCCGCTTTATATTCGATGGGGGATCTTCCTTCATCTCTTCTCAAGGCGTTCATATATGCTACCTCGTGTTGCTTGACACGGACATACTCATATGCGCGTGTCATAACAGAGGCTAATTCGGATGCGTAGTCGTTTTCATTATAGAACTCCATCTTGTTCGTCTCTAGGAGTAGGTCAACAGGGAGGACTGGCGGTATCCCGGACATTAAAAGGAAAGGGGAGAAGCCTGTGGAATCACATTCCCCAACTCTGTAGGAGAATAGAATTGATGGCAAGTACCAGTCCCACTTAGAGACACTGCCCTTCGCCACTATCGTCATGGCGGCGTTCAAAAATCTATGAAACCGCTCGACATGTCCGTTTGCCTGCGGCTGATAACCAGTAGTGGCTATCTTATTGACACCCAGCCAATTACATAATCGGCGTAGACCACTATCAATAAATTCCTTACCCCGGTCACTCAGGATGCAACAGGGCATACCATGCGCTGAAAAAAGGTTCTCGTAGAGGGCTTTCATGATGGTCTCGGATTTTCTATTGGGAAGAGGGACCGCAATAGGCCACCTCGTAAAAACATCCATCATGGTCAAAATCCAGACATCACCATCTCTCGTCTCGGGGCAAGGCCCAACCAAGTCAATAGCGACAGTGTGGAAGGGACGGTTTTTAAACATTGGGTGGGTGTATCCCAATTTCATTGGTCTGGGCGTTTTTCGTCGTTTACAAGGCACACACGCCTTAACCCATGCACGGCAGTCTTGAGACATGCGCTTCCAGTAAAAACGGCGTGAGATGGCGCTCAGGGTTCTCTTACGCCCTTGGTGACTATTGAGTAACGTGTTGTGGTGGAGATATAAAACAAAATCCACCAATTTTTGGGGAACTACTAACTTATCAACACGTTCCTCACCAACTTTTTTGACTGGCTTTTTGCGCACATCTAAATACACGAGGCCATCCTTTTCGTAGAAATTTTCGTTGGTTACTAATTTGGAATAGGACTCATCCTTATACTTCAGGAATGTTTCCTTAAACCATTCCTGTTTGTTTTCTGCCTCATAGTAATCTTTAACCAACCGGAGTTCGAAGGAACCTTCCCTGCGCTCATGGTCATCTTTGGGCGCTTCCACACCATCGGCTGAGAGGCAATGACCGCCACACCCACCAAAAAGGGTGCCGTCTGGTAGCCCGGCAGAGGGCTTTTGCTCCCCACTACCCGTAGCTACATTGCAATAAAGAGGCTCGATGTCATCTTCACCATAGGGATTAGTCGAGGGAAGTGGATTACGAGACAAGCCGTCTGCATTAGAACTAGCTGTGCCAGCCCGATGGAAGACTTCAAAATCATATTCTTGTAATCGCATCACCCACCTGGTGACACGAGTACCATGCTCGCGCTTCATAAGCCACTTAAGAGCACGATGGTCTGTGCGCACGATAAACTTCCGCCCGTACAGGTAATGCCTAAATAGTTCGATGGCCCAAACCATGGCTAGGGCTTCCAGCTCATAGGGAAGGTAATTTTTTTCGAGGCCATTGGTTGACCGACTAGCGTACATAACAACACGTTCTCCGGTGTCGGTTTTCTGCGTGAGGACTGCTCCGAGTCCTGTCTTGCACGCGTCAGGGTGTACCTCAAAGGGCTTGGACCAATCAGGATGGGCCAAGCAGATTGGCTCGTCGGCCAGCAAATGTTTTAATGCTTCGAAGCTCTTTTTAGCTTTTTCATCATAAATAATTTTTCCATTATCTCCTTTTTTGTTCCGTTTTCCCGTGGCTGTCAACATAGTCAACGGGGACGCAATTTTAGAAAAGTTTCTCACAAACTTTCTATAATACGAGAACAACCCCAGTGCTGAGCGGAGCTGAGTCAAAGTTTTAGGCAATTCCATCTTGGAGATAGCCTTTAATTTCTTGGGATCAGGTTTTATTCCCTCTGTTGAGATCACATGCCCCCAAAAAGGGAAGCTTTTTAACTGCAAGAGCAGTCTTTGATGCTTTGACGGTTAGTTCATGCTCGTCTAGGCGATCAAAGACTTTATCTAAATGGTCGAGGTAAGCTTCTAGATTGGGCTCCTTTGTAAAAACAGTGATGTCATCGACATAGGTGAGCACAAACTTCCACTTGTAGCCCACCATTACAGAGTCGATTAGCCTCTGCCACACTCCGGGGGCATTCACGAGACCAAAAGGACAGCGGAGGAATTCATACAGTCCTCCGTCAGGAGCTGCAAATGCCGTCAGCTCTCTCGATTTGCGGTCCCTGATAGGGATTTGCAAAAAGGCAGAATGGCAGTCAGTGACCGAAACAAACTGCATGCCATTCATAACATCAAAGACATGGTCAACGCGTGGTAACGCATAGGCATCTTTCTTTGTGATGCTGTTAAGCTTTCTGTAATCAATGGCGACTCGCGCCTTCTTGTCTGCCTTACGTACCAAAACCACGTTGCTTGACCAAGGTGAGACTGAATCCTGCACGACACCACCCGCTTTCCACTCATCGATTTGTTCCCTAACTGTATCACAGTCAGTGGGGTTCATGCGGTATGGGTATTGTCGAATATTAGGATTATCAACGGTTGTCTCGATTCTCATCTCGACGTTATGTTTAGGCTTTTTTGGCATAAAAGAGCCTTCTGTGAACGTTTGACGACGTTTCACAATCCACCGTTTTAACTTTTTTAGGTTAGATTCGTCTAAAACTAATGATGTTGCTGTGAGGTCGACATCTTTCAAGACATCTTTTTCAAGCTCTTTTTCTATTTCCTTGTCACTCATCCGAGCAACTTTTTTGAACCATGTTTCGCCAGTTTCGGAGTTTTCACTGACGCTACCACCGGATGATGGTCTTTTGTCAACCTGGGGAACAGAAGGATCACTAGCTTCGTGTTTCTTATTCTGGCGCTCTTTTTTCGCCTGAACAGCTTTTAACAGGAGCTGTCGACTCTTTTCGAGCAACTCACTGGGTGTCAGGACACTCTTTTTAACACTCGGGCCTACAACACTCGGGCCAGTAGGTCGACTTTTTACTTTATCGACACCGGGAACATGAGGTCCGACAGTGTGGCAGTCAACACCACTGCGGTCTAAACACGCCGCTATCAGGCCCCGCCAGTTCACACTTGGGCGCCCACTCGGGCCGACACTGGGACCTGGAGGTTGTACATTCTGGCAGTCAAC
>JBCCFQ010000349.1:0-4861 GCA_039029655.1 Pseudomonadota bacterium
GCTACATAGCGCCAGAGTTATAGCCGAGCGCGTTCGACGCGGTGTGGACGAAAACACGCAAAATTCTGAGGAAAGAGCAACGCCGGTGACCGTTTCTTTGGGTGTGGCGGAATTAGGTGACAAAGAGGATTTCGACATGTTGCTCAATCGCGCCGACGCGGCGCTATATCGAGCGAAATTGGCTGGACGAAACACCGTTTCCGACTAGTCGGTTGTCAGTCGATGATCCAACATTTCATCGTCATCAAAGATAAACTGGCCTGAAAATGATTGTCGTTGCAGCAGCAAGGGCAACCAAATTCGATCGTCTTCCCACATTTCATTGTATGGTATTTCTTTTGTGTTAAACCATAGTGGTTCAGCTTCATCGGTCTCAGTGGGGTCACCGGTAAACTCATCTGCCCGGAATACGAAACATCGTAACGAGTAACCATTGGTGAATTGAAAATCTAGTTGACCATATCCAGTGATACCCGAAGGTTGGATAAACAGTTCCTCCTCGGTTTCTCTAACAGCACACTCTAGCGGTGTTTCGGAACCTTCTAATCTTCCTCCGGGACCATTGATTTTGCCCGCGCCCAATCCGCGTTTTTTTCTAATCAGCAAAATCTTCTCATCCTGGACGACAAACAACAAAGTTGCATTGTCTTGGGGTGCCCACTCGTCCCAGTCCAAATCTGACAATTGTTTATACACGACCGTTCCTGTGTTTTCTGATTAGCATAACAGATCTATTAGCCGGTCAAAGCCTAGCCTTGCTTTCCAAATTCCATGTCGGCACCATGCCAATATGGAATCGGGGCTGGAAGATCTATTGGGCTTGTTGAAGCTTGAACGCTTGGAGCTGAATCTATTTCGCGGTGAAAGTCGTGATATTGGCAGTCCTCAGGTCTTTGGCGGCCAAGTCTTGGGCCAGGCCCTGTCAGCGGCCGCTCAAACCATTGAGAATCGTGTAGTGCATTCCCTGCATTCTTATTTTCTTCGACCGGGGGATATGAATGCACCTATCGTTTATGATGTGGATCGAAGTCGAGATGGTGGTAGTTTTAGCAGTCGCCGAGTCGTCGCAATCCAGCATGGACGACCGATTTTCAATCTAGCGGCTTCGTTCCACAAGGAAGAGACGGGTTTTGAACATCAGATTTCGATGCCAGTTGTGCCCGAGCCAGAAAAACTCAAGCCTTTGGCTGCTTATGAACCGGATGTACTAGAAAAGGTCCCGAACAAAATTCGTCGCTATCTAGCGTTTAAGAGTCCTTTTGAATTTAGGCACACGGAGACGCCGGACATAATTAGTCCCACGCCTAAACCCGCCAACCAAAGCATTTGGTTCAGATTGCGAGAGAAAATTCCCAGAGACTACGACCTGCACAGGGTGTTGTTGGCTTATGTTTCTGATTTTAATCTCCTAACCACCGCGACCTTACCGCATCAGGTGTCTTACACGGACGGCAACTTACAAATGGCGAGCCTTGATCATGCCATGTGGTTCCATAGGGAGCCGCTGGTGGACGAGTGGTTGCTGTATGTCTGTGATAGCCCCAGTGCTTCTGGTGCCAGGGGTTTTTGTCGAGGTTCGGTGTTTAATGATGAGGGTGTATTGGTTGCCTCCACCGCACAGGAAGGTTTGATTCGAATTCGTGACTCGCGTTAATTCGCTAAGTAGCGTAGGTCATCACACAGTCGGTTTAATACCTCCTCTGCTTGAATGTCCGTAGCCACCCAAGCATTGCATTGGTCGCTGTCTGCGCCAAAGTCCACTACCGTTTCACCATTACGATCTGTGTCCGATAGGTCTACGCTAAGGAAACCTTGGGAGAAGCTCAGCAGTTCCGGGTACATCAAATAGGCCACGGTAGCCGCGTCATGGACAAAAAATCCTTCGGTGGCCCCTCTAGAAACGGCTGTTGATGTCATGAACTCTGTGAGCTGCTCGATGAGTTGAGCGAAGATGCCATGGGAGTTTTTGTCTCCAACCATTCTTGCGTGGGATTGCGTGAAAACCAGTTTGCGTGTGACATTTAGCGGGATCAGTATAAGGTCTTTGGTGTTTTGAAAAACCGTCTGGGCCGCGCCTGGGTCAAAGTGAATGTTAAACTCAGCGTGAGGCGTCACGTTCCCCTGGCGAACAGCGCCGCCCATCACGATGATCTCTTTGGGTCGACGAAGTATTCCTGGCTGGGCGGCCTCCGCTAAAGCGAGGTTGGTTAATGGACCAACCGCTAACAATGAACACCGAGGGCTAGCCTGAGATAGACGCTTGAGAATTATGTCTACGCTGTCCGGAGCGTTGCTCACAGGAACTTGGGGTTCTGGCAGGAGTTCGGAAAGCCCGCCAAGTCCATCGAAGCCATGAACATGGGCTGCACAACTGCGGCCGCCACGCTGATACGTTCCTAACCCCACCACGGTATTTTCCAGTCCGGCGATCTTCAGCAGGCGCCCCGCATTGTCATAGGTCAGTTCCTTGGCGACGTTGCCTTCTACGGTTGTAACAATATCCAAGTTACAATGGCCTTGATGGCATAGGCTGGCGAGCCACAGCAAGGCAAGTGCATCGTCTACGCCCGGATCTGTATCAAACACCACGTGGTGGGTCATGTGTGGCCGCCATAGGGATAGAATCGCCTTAGTTTACTCAAATTTTCTATGGCTCACAGTATCTTAAGAGGTATTAGTTGATTCGATTTTCGCCAGGTAGGCTAGCTCTTGTTGCGCTGTTATGGCTGTTGGCGTCTTGCGCTAGCCTAAAATCGTCTAGCCCAGTCACCACTATTTTGATTTCCATCGATGGTACACATCCAAAACACCTTGCGAGGTTATCCAGTGGGACCATCCGCGGTTTGATAGACGCTGGTGTTCAGGCGGAAGCGTTGTTACCGGTGTTTCCCACCAAGACTTTTCCCAATCACTACTCTCAGGTGACGGGTCTTTATCCAAGTGGTCATGGCATTGTTGGCAATCGCATGTACGACACGGTGACCAATAAGAGGTTCGATATTGCAGACCGGGTAGCCAAGCAGGACAGTAGTTGGTGGTGGGGTGAACCCATTTGGGTCACGGCCGCAAAGCAGAATGTGAAGGTGGCGACCATGTTCTGGCCAGGTTCTGAGGCAGAGATTCAAGGTTACACGCCGTTCTTTTGGCGTCCTTTTGACTACCAATTCAAAAGTGCACAGCGCGTTGATCAGGTGCTTCAGTGGTTGGACCAGGAGCCAGATCTGCGGCTTGTGACTTTGTATTTCGAAGAGTCTGACGTCGCAGGTCACCTACATGGTCCTACAAGTCCTGAATTCTTTCAGGCACTGCAGCGTATCGACGGGCACTTGGGTGCATTGTTGTCGGGGTTAGAAGAACGAAATCGACTCAGCAGAACGAACATCGTCATAGTTTCTGACCATGGCATGGCAGATACAAGCGCAAAGCGCATTGTTTGCCTAGATGATTTCGTCGATGCCGAAAGCCAGTGGGCGGGTAAGTCACCAGTGCTGATGTTGTGGCCTAAGGACGAAGAGACCGTGACAAAACTGCGTCAGGCGCACCCCCATGTGAAAGTCTACGGTGAGGCTGAATTTCCAGCCCACTGGCGTTTAACTGATAACCAAAGAGTGGCGCCTTATGTGGTCGTTGCCGATGAGGGGTGGACTATGTACAACGCGTGCAAAATTGGTGTACCCAAAATCAATCCTGGTGATCATGGGTACGATAACGCGTTACTGTCTATGCGTGGTTTGTTTGTTGCATCCGGACCCAGTTTTAAAAACAAGGTCAACATTCCCGCTGTTAACGCCGTTGATATATACGAGCTATTGTGTCACTTGTTATCCATAAAGCCCGCGAAAAACGATGGTAGCCTATCTGCGTTTTCCAAAGCACTTCGCGATCTGGATGCGGCGGAAGCACCTTAGACAAATTTAGGCTTAAGCATTTTCCAAAAAACCGTGTATGCTCAACACTGGGCCATAACAAAGAGAGTCTTTTGAGACGATCCAACAGGCATTGCAAGGGGATTTGCCATGGCAATGATACGGTGTCCAGGTTGTCACCAACGAGTTTCTAGTCTGTCTGCGCGGTGTTTGTTTTGCGGCAAAGCCATACGGAGTAGCCTGGACCGTTCGGAGTTACGGCAGCGAAAATCAAGAAAAGCATGGTTTCTGGCTGCCAGTCTTGTTGCAACCCTAGTGTTTGTTGCTGGTGGTGCTCTGTTTCTCAGAGATCAAGCCCGTGGTCTATCGTTGCTGCAGTCACCCATTTCCTTAAGCCTAATGTCTATCGGTTTGGTGGTTTATCTGTTACCCAGGCTACTCCACGCTAGCAGCCTGTGGCTGGGTCCCAACTGCAACCGCCACCGGCCGCGCCACCCACCACTGCGCCGGAAAAGCGTTGGAAAGCGGCCAAAGGTAACCACCTATTCAGGTTTAGAGAGCTGGATACTTCCCAATATGACGTATGTTTTTTGCAATGAGCCATGAGGTTTGGGTTCCGGCTTCAGTAAACGTTATATAGCGATGATTATATTACTGGTCGGTTTGCGAGCTCGGGCAGGAATGTAAACTGCCTTTCCGGTAGCGTGCAGGCAAAGGCAGTTAGCATTTTTTCTTAAGAAATTACTTACTGCTTGGCGGATTTTTCATGCAACTCAGCCAAGGCATCGTACTCTTCGGCTACAGATTGCTGAAGCTTGATGACACGTTCACAATGTTTTTGTGTGGATTTTCCGGCAGCCATACCCTTCATTTGAGCGTGACTATGGCGATATTTGTCTTTCATTTTCTCATGCAGACTGGCCTCTTCTCGCGCCTCACCGGCCTTTTTTCGGTAATAGTCGGCAATCGCCTTATGATCTTCTGGCTTATCGGCC
>JBCCFQ010000350.1:0-4834 GCA_039029655.1 Pseudomonadota bacterium
GCTATGGCACGGGAATCGAGGTTTATATTGTTAACTTGTTGGACGCTCAACCACCGGACGAAGTGCAGGCTTCATTTGCCGATGCCATTAAAGCCCGTGAGGACGAAGAGCGCTTCAAGCTTGAAGCAGAAGCCTACAGCAATGACATCCTCCCAAGAGCCCGGGGTTTGGCAAAACGACGACTGGAGGAAGCCCAAGCCTACAGATCTGAGGTGATCGAAAGTGCCACCGGGGATGCGTCACGTTTTCTGCAGTTAATGGGCGAATATCAAAAAGCGCCTGGAGTCACGCGCCAGCGCTTGTATCTTGAGACTATGGAAGAAGTATACGGTGATACCAACAAAGTGCTGATCGACGCAGATGGTAGCGGTTCACTGATGTATCTGCCAATTGATAAGTTGATACAGCAGCAACAACAGCAACCACGCTCGTCATCTACATTCGGTGTCCAATCAACCGACGAAGCAAGGCAAAGTCAGCGTGATAGCAGTCGGCGCAGTAGCTCACGTTCTCGAGGAGACCGATAATGGCGAAGAACATTAGTTTGACAGTTTTGTTGTTGGCCGTGGTCGCCGCGTTGATGTCTGTGTTTGTTGTGGACGAACGTCAGCATGCAATTAAGTTTCAGTTTGGTGAGATTCTAGAGTCTGAGTATGAGCCGGGCCTGCATTTCATGATTCCTTTCATCAACAACGTTCAAAAGTTCGATGACCGAGTTTTGACATTGGATCAAAGCCCGGAGCCGTTTTTGACGGTAGAAAAGAAAAATGTGATTGTGGATTTCTTTGTGAAGTGGCGTATCAGAGATCCAAAGCTCTACTACCAGTCCACCAACGGTGACGAACGGATCGCTGCGGGCAGACTGTTGGATATTGCCAAGGGTGGCATTCGTTCGGAGTTTGCTCGACGTACGGTACGACAGGTGGTATCTGCGGATCGAGCCGACTTAATGGACGATTTGATTACAGAAGCAGATGGTTTGGCGAAAACCCTAGGCATAGAAGTGATTGACGTTCGAGTAAAGCAAATTGAGCTGCCGCCAGACGTCAGCGATTCTGTTTATCAAAGAATGCAACAAGAACGTCAGCGGATTGCTAACCAGCTTCGTGCTGAAGGGTCAGAGAAGGCTGAAGAAATTCGTGCACAAGCGGATCGAGAGCGGGTAGAGATTGCCGCCCGAGCCTACCGAGAGGCTCAGGAAATCCGAGGTGACGGTGACGCCAAGTCAGCTGAGATCTACGCAGGGGCTTACGAACAGAATCCAGAGTTTTACGCGTTTTACCGCAGCTTGGAGGCCTACCGAAAAAGCATAGGTGGTGGCAACGACATCATGGTGTTGGAGCCTGATAGCGAGTTCTTTGATTATTTGACAGAACAAGCGCCTCAGAACTGATCACCTATGGCGTGGGGAGACTTGTTTACTGCCCTGGCACTGGTCTTAATTATCGAAGGGTTAATGCCTAGTCTGAATCCAGAAGGGTGGCGCCGGACCATCGCCACCCTCGCCAACATGGACAACGGGCAACTTCGAATGGCCGGGTTAATCAGCATGGTTGCAGGGTCGGTGTTACTTTACCTAGTACGAGCGTAGCGAAGAAGATAACTATGGCAACTTCGGTTGTAGTAATTGGTTCTCAATGGGGAGATGAGGGCAAAGGCAAGATCGTTGATCTGTTAACCGATCGTGCCAACGCTGTTGTTCGTTTCCAAGGCGGTCATAACGCCGGACACACGTTGGTCATCGATGGCCACAAAACAGTCTTGCACTTAATCCCGGCGGGTATCCTCCACGACAATGTGGATTGTTTCATTGGCAATGGTGTGGTTGTAAGTCTGAATGCGCTGTTTGCCGAGTTGGATGAATTGAAGTCTCAAGGTGTGCCCGCGGAGCAGCGGCTGCAAATCAGCCTAGGTTGTCCACTCATTCTACCTACTCATGTGGCTCTGGATCTTGCGCGAGAGAAACGCCGAGGCCGCAACGCCATCGGCACCACGGGCCGCGGAATCGGGCCTGCTTATGAGGACAAGGTGGCGCGTCGCTCAATCAAAATTGGTGACCTTCAAGAAGAAAGTGTGTTTGCTGATCGTCTCAAAGAACTCATGGCGTATCACAATTTCATGTTGCGCGAATACTACGATTACGACGCACCCGACTATAACCAGGCGTTGGACGAGGCTTTGGGTTTGAGAGAACGTGTCTTGCCTCTGCTGGGGGACGTTACTGAGCAAATTTACCATCGCGTGGGCCGTGGGAATCTCCTGTTTGAAGGCGCACAAGGTGCGCTATTAGATGTAGACCATGGCACTTATCCCTATGTAACGTCCTCAAGTACCACGGCAGGTGGTGTGACCGCCGGTACGGGCTTAGGTCCTCGGCATCTGGATTCGGTCCTAGGTGTGGTCAAAGCCTACACGACGCGTGTGGGTGCTGGGCCATTTCCTACCGAGCTTACCGATGCTGTCGGTGTTCACTTAGGCAAGCAGGGCGCCGAGTTTGGTGCTACCACGGGACGTCCTAGACGATGTGGCTGGTTCGATGCCGTGGCCATGCGTCGCGCGGTGTTCGCAAATAGTATTTCGGGTCTTTGTGTTACCAAGTTAGATGTATTGGACGGGCTTTCTGAGATCAAACTGTGCGTGGCTTATCAGCGAAACGGCAAACGAGTCGACTTCCCGCCGACTCACGCCAGACACGTGGAAGAGTGTGAGCCCATATACGAGTCTCTGCCTGGTTGGTCGGACTCAACCCGCGGAGTCACTGACCTGGCCAAACTACCGGACAATGCAAAACGCTATCTGGACAAAGTGTCACAATTGCTGGACGTGCCGATAGACATCATCTCCACGGGTCCCGGTCGCAAAGAGACCATCGTCACTCGGCACCCGTTTGCGTAACTCCTTGTTATGTAATATTTCCTCCGACTGGTAAACCAATGTCGGGGTCGTTGCACTAACTACTAAAGCGATTGCAAACATAAGCTTTGGGAGGTTCGGTAACCAAGATATGGTGGCTGAGTGGCAAATTGACGAACAGCTTGTACGCCGTTTCCAAGGTGGCGATCAGAGAGCCTTTGAGGATTTTGTCAAACGCCATCAAGACCGAATCTTTCGTTTGTGCGCCACCTTTGTTCGTCCCGAGGTGGATCCAGCCGATGCCTGCCAGGAAGTGTTTGTTCGTGCCTACACAGGTTTACCTCGATTTCGTTTTCGCGCCAAGCCATTCACGTGGTTGTATGGAACCGCCAAGAATGTCTGTCGCGAACTTAACCGGAAGGTGAAGAGTGTGTCTCTGGGTAGCGGTGACCTTCCTGAGTTGGCGGCACATCCCCAGTTTATGGAAACCGACCTCACTTTTGTTCGACGTTTGGTGAGTGAGCTGCCAGAACGTCAAAGGGATGTGGTTATTCTAAGAATATTCGAGGACCTTTCCGTTGCGGAAACTGCAAAGGCACTGGGTATAAGGGCAGGTACGGTTAAAGCGCATTTGCACAAAGCGTTAAGAAACCTGATGGTCACGCTAAAAAAACTAGGAATAGAAGAGTCGGATTATGACTAGCAAAGATAGTGAACAGTTTGTGCAGCAATTGGTGAATCTGTCTGATGGGTATCGGCGGACCCGTGCGCCCGAAGACATGTTGAGTCGTGTTCTGCGTAATGTGCCACAACGCAGTTCATCTGGACTCGGGTTGCCTGTGTTTGCGGGTTTGGCAGCAACGGTATTCGCCGCACTGGTTTTTGTCTACAACCAAAGCTCGGTTCAAGGGCGATCCCCACAGAAGTATCCAAGTTTCTCGATGATCAAGATGCCAAGCCGCAGTGAGATTAAGGTGCCGAGTACAGTCTCGGTTCCGATAAGTCCACCCAGCGTGCCTGTGTTGCCGCGTAAACCAAAACCCGTGGAAAAGTCACAAACCAAGAAACAGATTTTGAATTATTTTGTAGATTTAAAGGAGCGATACGATGAAATTAACAACTCTTAGTTTTTCGAGCATAGTCGCAGCAACTGTGGCGTCGCTAATGCTCATGTTCGCGGCCCCAGTGAAAGCGCAAACCCCGGAACAAATAGAGACCATTCGAGGTTTTGTGCAGCTAATGCAAGACTACTACTCTCTAATAAAAAGTGTGCACGCAATCTCAGACAACGCCGAGGCCGCCGCTATCTTACAGATGTTTAAGATAGAAGAAATCTATGAAGAGCGAGGGGAAAAGGCCCGCGCGGTAGATATCTTTAAAGAAGTGCTGGCGAACTCTGAAAATCCGACCATAAGGAATGCGGCAGTGATGATGTTGGGTGAAACTCTAAAAGAGACCAATAGAAGCGACGAAGCTTTGGATGTGCTGCGTCAAGGATTGCTTGAAAACATTCAAAACGCTGATTAGCCTCTTTGCATTTGGTCACATTGACCTGGGTCGACTGGAGTCTCATACTGAGCCTTGGAGTTCATCGAGGTGTCAGGTTAAGTGACTGTTTTTCATAGACTTGGGTTTGTTTTACCCGTTGCCATGCCGATACTCTTGGTGGTCAGTCACCAATTTGGGTTTTGGTATGCAATCCCGATGTTCGTGTTCGTGTTGGTACCAATTCTAGATCATTTCCTTGGGGACTACCTGACAAATCCCTCACCTAGGGAACTGGATGAACTTCAGAGTACAAGTTTTTTTAACGCCATTCTTTTTCTTTATGTACCACTTCAGTTTGGCCTTTTAATTTGGGCATGCCTAACTTCGGTTGGCCTTACTTGGCCATCACTGTTGGTATTGGCCTTGTCCGTCGGCATTGTGACAGGCGGCATCGGTATTACGGTGGCCCATGAGTTGGGTCATCGTCGAGCAC
>JBCCFQ010000351.1:0-4834 GCA_039029655.1 Pseudomonadota bacterium
TCAGAACTTGGATCTTCCGTATCAGCCGTATCGCCACCCTCATCGGGCACATTGGCGATTCCGTGTGAGATGTAATTGACTACATCTAAGCGAGCAACGTCTTGTTTATTCAGCAAATACGAAGCATGAGACTGCTTCTCACCAAAAATCGCTACCAGGACATTAACTGCCGTGACTTCTTTTTTGCCGCTGGACTGAACGTGGAAAACGGCCCGTTGCAGTACTCGTTGAAAGCCAAGCGTAGGCTGCACTTCGTGCTCGTCGCCATCTTGTAAACGGGGGGTATTGTCTTCAATAAACTCGAGCAAATCTTTGCGTAAGCTTGCGACATCTCCGCCGCAGGCACGTACGATTTCCACAACTTTTGGCACATCTAGCAAGGCCAAAAGAAGATGTTCAACCGTCATGAACTCATGGCGCTTTTCACGAGCATTTCTAAATGCTTCGTTTAGGCAGAATTCGAGTTCGTTACTGAGCATGCGTTACGCCTCTTCCATAGAACACAACAGCGGGTGTTGATGCTGTCGGGAATAGCCGTTTACTTGCGCCACTTTGGTCTCAGCAATGTCGTAGGTGTAAACACCACACACGCCTTTTCCTCGGGTGTGTACTTCAAGCATGATTCTTGTGGCTTTGTTGCGGTCCATTCCAAATATTTTTTCTAAAATTTCGACAACAAACTCCATGGGAGTGTAGTCGTCGTTTAACAAAATAACCTTATAGAGGGAGGGCTGCTTTAACTTAGGCAGTTCCTCCTCAACAATTAGACCATAGTCAGGCTGATTCTGTTCTTCACTCATAAGGCAGATTCTAGCTGGTTTTGCCAGTTAGGACACCGTCGGTGTCTCTCCAAGAAAGCCAATATGATCTATATGTTGTAGCTAGAATAGGCTTTATCAAGGGCGTATACAGCGACCTGAGTCTACTATTTGATTTCTTTAGTGTGGGCTAGATCCCACTAAGCCAGCTTATGTTACTTTGCTAAGGAACGGTAGACACCACTCCATTCTGGGTTTGGTGGTTGTGAGCGAAAATTGGCGATTCGGTCCAAATAAACCTGAAACACCTTTCGGTTCGGAAACGATTGATACAAGTTAAAAAACTCCGTTTCAGCGGTATCCCAATCCGAAGCCCGATAGCATTTCAAGGCACGGCGGTGCTTGGACAGCATGCTTTTTTCCTCTCGACCTAAAGCATTATATGGTCCTACTGGCTCAAATATAGCAACTGCGTCATCTTTACCCTTCACTCGAACTCGGTCTAGTTCCATGAAGGCAAAGTCCGCCACCGTAGATGCCGTGCCCTCACCAACGATGATGTTGGATCCATATTGCTTTGTGAGGCCCTCTAAGCGAGCCGCCAAATTCACCGCATCCCCCATCACGGTATAGGCCATGCGAAAATCTGAGCCCATGTTGCCGACACGCATAACCCCGGTGTTGATACCAACGCCGATTTTCATTTCCGGCCAACCACGCTTGCGAAACTCCGGCATAAGTGCGGCCAAGGCCCCATGCATCTCGATGGATGCCAGCAACCCATGTCGGGCATGATTTGCGTCAGGAATGGGTGCACCCCAAAACGCCATAATGGAATCGCCCATGTATTTGTCGATGGTACCGCCGTGGCGGTGAATCACTTTCGTCATGGGAGTTAGATATTCATTCATTAATGTACTAAGTTCGTTTGGTGCAAGCCCTTCTGCGATCCGGGTAAAGTCTCTAACGTCGGTGAATATCACCGTGAGATCGCGGCTGTCACTTTCCAATTTTAGTTTTGGGTTATTGTCCAGTTGCTCCACTAACTCCGGTGGCACGTATTGTCCAAACACCATGGACATACGTCGTTTTCGTACCGACTCAACGCGAAAACCGTAGATAAGCTGCAAAAAGAACACGGATACAATGAAGAGTATGGGTGATGCCACAGGCATGACCAGATCGGCCTTTTCCCACACTAGATAAGCAATTGCCGACACAATCACGATCATCAGTAAGGTAAACAAGCTACCAGTCACCACGGGCATGCGTGGGATCAACAGCGTCATCAGTAGCGCAATCACTGCCAAAAGCAGAATCGTGATGCCCTGCATATAAAGAGGACGATGTTTGATTCTTTGATCCAAGATCCCGGAAACCAAGTTGGCGTGGATTTCAACCCCGGTGAATGTTCTACCGGTGGGTGTAGTCCGCATATCAAATAAGCCCGGCGCACTGGTCCCCAGCAAGACAATTGATCCGTTTAGTGGATACTGAGGCGCACGACCCGCCAATACATCCGCGGCTGACACATAGGGAAAACTAAAGCTAGGACCGCGATAAGGAATAAGCACCCCAAGGTCCTGATCCACGGGCACGGCCAGGTCCCCTACTCTGACTCGTTCAAGATCCAGCCCATCTCTATCGCCATCAGCACCACTGTGAAACTCCAACGTCACCGGGGGCATGTCCCGGGAGGCACGCACGACGGCTAGGGCCAAGGATTCATAAAAGGCACCGTTGTACTTGCGCAGCAGCGGCACCCTGCGAAACACACCATCTACATCAAACAACTCATTCTCGAAAAAGCCACCGCCATAGGCCGCCTCCTGCAACAACGGTAGGTTGCCGGTGTAGCCATCGGGCTCCAGCATGTCGATAAAGGTATCGTTGCGTTCGGAAGAGACCACCGGCACCGGAAGGGCGCCACGCACGCGAACCCCATCTGCGGGTACCACGGGCCGGAATAAATACCCAAGAACCGTCTTGCGACGAGCACTGTCAGGCACGCTGGCGTCGGAAAACAAGCTTTTGGCGAAAATTTCATCTCGCGCCAAAGATGGCTTGATTCCCTCAACTTTGCTAGCAAAATCATCGCTTTGCGCGATTTCCCACTGACTAATGCTCTCCAGCAACCGAAGGTCATCCTTACGATCAACCTCGGCGAAGACCATGTCGTAACCCACAACCCGTACTTTGTACGTTTTAAACAACTGATCGGTGAGAGCCGCCATGCGGTCCCGTGGCCATGGCCATTGGCCTATTTCACCCAGGCTTTTTTCGTCGACATCCACGATGACCACTCGGTCATCCCGGGTTCTCGGCATAGTTAACAATAATCGGGCGTCGTAGGAGAAGTTTTCGAGTCGATCCAGGAAGGTCCAATTGAAGTAACCTAAACCGTGGCCCAAGAACGGCAACGCCACCACCAGGGTAATCAGGAGACGGACCAACAAGCGTATTTTCAAGGGTTACCCTCGAGGGATTGCGGACGATTAAAGTTTAACCTAAAGGAACGGCAATATGCGCATGATTTAATAGATAAATTGAGCAATCAACCCTTGAGTGAGTGGGACCAGAACACTTATCATGATGAAATGGGATGAGTTGCAACCTATATTAGGCCGTTTGTCGATGAAAAGGCCGCCAAAAGCGGCCCAAATTACGGAGCACCAGTGAGGTAATGGATCTCAGTGCAAGTTTACAACAGCTAAAGAATCAGCCCTTCGAGCAGCACTTGGAATGGGCCAACCGGCGACTGCCCCCTTGGGTAGCCGCTTTGTTGGTTATTGCCATCGCTTGGAAGTTGGCGGACATCACTTGGGTACTACTGGGCGGCTTCGCAAAGGAACCTGCGGCGGTGCCCGCCGTGCAAACCCAGGGCAGCGCCGTTGCGGTGCAAACCGCGAACAATTTCAATTCCGAGATGGTGGCTAGCGCCAATTTGTTTGGCACTTTTAATGCCAACGAGGTGCAGGCCCCCGTGGAGGTAGAAGACGCTCCAGAAACCAACCTTCCTTTGACCTTATTTGGGACAGCAGCCAGTGATGATGATGGACAGGCGTTTGCCTTGATCGAGCACAACGGTGGTAGTAAGGCTTACTTTGTTGGTGACTCATTGCCTGGCGGTGCCAGTCTGCATTCGGTGTATGCGGACCATGCGATGATTCGTCGCGGTCCGGCCCTTGAGAAACTACCCCGAAAAACTTTGGCAGATTCTAAAGGCCAAACGGGCTCAAGACGAGTCGCGTCGCGCAGCCGCAGCAGACCCGCAAGACCTCAAGAAAACTTAGGCAATCTAAGAGAAGAACTCATGGCCAACCCGGCCAAGTTCACCGACATAGTTAGACCGACCCCCATTTACAACAACGGAAAATTGGCGGGGTATCGGGTTTACCCTGGTCGGGAACGCCAAAAATTTATTGAGATCGGTCTGAAACCAGGTGACCTCGTGACAGCCATCAACAGCACGACGCTAGATGATCCTGCACAAGGCGCCAAGATTTTTCGTGAACTTGCTACGGCAAGCTCGGTCAATTTGACGGTGGAAAGAGCAGGTCAGTCTATGAACATTCCAGTGAACCTAGGTGGTTCATGATTAGCTTTCATCAAACACACAGATCAGACACAGACATGAGCTGGCATTATTGCCTGTCATATTGTGAGTGATTGTATCCAATGATCACGACCAAACATGCATATCTCTACAACAGAAATCTAGTATTCACCAACAAACGATGGTTGAAGAATATTGAGTTACGAGTAAAGCTAACAGCTGCAGCTGGCACTGACCTTCGGATGTCAGACCCAGAGCCTGGCTGATGTTGGCATAGGTTTGAGCCTCAGTCTGATATCTATTAACTATAGCCTCAGCTTCAGTCAAAGCCCTACAAATCAGAGCACGGTGTAAGAGCGCACGAATCCAAGTGAATGTCGTAGGTTTTCAAGTATCCCAAACGGTTCATTCTGTTGAAGGGAGACAAGACGCAGTTGCTGCGAAGTTGCCTCCAAAATCCAAACTTTTGAGCCTCGCCCCAATGCATGAGATGTCGTATCCAGGCAGGTTATGGTCACAA
>JBCCFQ010000352.1:0-4820 GCA_039029655.1 Pseudomonadota bacterium
AACGAGACACCGCGACCCTAAACCGTTCCGCGCGACTTGCCAGTACCGTGGCATTCACTGAACCTGCAGAAGTGCCACTGATGATGGGAAAAGGGTTACTACAACCTCGAGGTAACATTTGGGCAATGGCACGCAACACACCTACTTGATAGGCAGCCCGAGCGCCGCCGCCCGGCAGTATCAATCCAACTTTTTTAGTTGGCTCTTGCATAAACACCTTCGCCAAAGACTACAGTCATTTGATAAAATACAGCCGAGAAACCTAGGACTTGAG
Source organism: Pseudomonadota bacterium (assembly GCA_039029655.1). Lineage (GTDB taxonomy): Bacteria > Pseudomonadota > Gammaproteobacteria > Steroidobacterales > JBCCFQ01 > JBCCFQ01. Next base: position 275 of record JBCCFQ010000352.1, read on the forward strand.
ATCCATGAAAAAATTCGCACTTATTCTAGCATTGCTTTTGGCAATGTTTTTGGCTTCTAATCAAGGATTTGCAGCACAACCATCCGTTGGCGAACCAGCCCCCGACTTTAAACTGCAAGATCAGAACAACCGTTGGCACACCTTGGACAGCTTCCGCGGCAATTGGGTTGCACTTTACTTCTACCCAAAAGCAGACACTCCAGGATGCACCACAGAGTCGTGCGCGTTTCGGGATGATATCTTCAAGTTCAAGAAAATGGGTGTGAAAGTCGTCGGCGTTAGTTTGGACGATGTGGCATCACAAAAAGCCTTCGCAGAGAAATACCATCTTCCCTTCCCCCTACTATCAGACGCTAAACAAGACCTGGCAAAGTCTTTTGGTGTCATGGCAACCTATGGCGAGATGACCATTGCCAAGCGCGAAACCTTCATCATCAGCCCCGAAGGCACCATCGCTAAGCATTACAAAAAAGTGAATCCGGATAGTCATTCGACGCAGGTGTTGGCGGATATGGAACAGTTGATTGCGGCGGCGAAGGTTGAAGAAGTGGGGGTCCTGTAAGGCTTCAGGCTTCAGGCTTCAGGCTTCAGGCTTCAGGCTTCAGGCTTCAGGCTTCAGACAAGATGTTAAAATATTGCAGTTAGCTGACCAACCTGTTGGGCCTACAAAATTGCACTGCCATCCCGAAGCCCGAGGTCAGAAGTCCGAAGCCAAAATCTCTAGTCCGGATCCTTATCCGGCGGTGCCACCCGATACCGGCTATCAATAGTCAAAATCTTCATCGTATTCGTGCCTCCGGTGACCCCAGTTAAGGCACCGCGGGTAATAATAACGTTGTCCCCGTCTTTCACGTGCCCCATATCTAACAGGGTTGTGGCGGCCATTTGCATGGTGTGGGCTGGGTCTCTTGTGACATCAAACGCTACAGGATAAACACCCCGATACAACGTCACCCTGCGTCTGGTCTCTTCGTGTCGGGTCAGTGCAAAGATAGGAATACCTGATCTGATTCTGGACATCCACAGTGCAGTGGAACCAGATTCCGTCAAGGCGATGATGGCCTTAACTTCGAAATGGTTAGCGGTATACATCACCGCCATGGCAATCGCTTCATCCACTTCTTCGAATCGAGCATCCAGACGGTGTTTTGAGATCCTTGTGAAGCGCTGTTTTTCAGCGCCTAAGCACACACGTGCCATGGCCTCAACAGTCTTCACCGGGTACTCACCCACTGCCGTCTCCGCCGATAGCATGACGGCGTCTGTGCCATCCATCATGGCATTCGCCACGTCCATCACTTCGGCCCGAGTGGGCACAGGGCTTGAGATCATGGACTCCATCATCTGTGTGGCAACAATGGCCACTTTGTTCCGCTCTCGAGCTAGATGCAAAATCTGCTTCTGCACGGCTGGAAGTTCAGCGTCTCCAATTTCAACCGCCAAATCACCTCGAGCAACCATCACCGCATCGCTGGCATCCATAATTTCGGTAATATTGGTAACCGCTTCGGCACGTTCTATTTTCGCAATGATGCCAGCACGGCCACCGGCACCGCTGATCAGTGAACGCGCTAGTCGTATATCTTCGGCGTCCCGGGGAAACGAAACAGCCACGTAATCGAATTTCAATTCCGCAGCTATTTTTATGTCTTCTCTATCCTTTTCTGTTAACGCGTTCGCAGACAGTCCACCACCCATCCGGTTGATTCCTTTCTTATCGGACAATCTTCCACCCACACGTACTGTGGTATCAATACGTTGTCCAGAAACACCATCGACCTCTAGAACAATTTGCCCATCGTCCAGTAGCAGTATGTCGCCTGCCTTGACGTCGTCTGTCAACGCGGCGTACGTGGTTGACACCTGAGTTTCATCACCCGCGTTTTTGTCCAGAGAATTGTCTAACGCAAATTTTGCGCCTACCTCCAAACGAATGGGGCCTTGGCGAAAGTTATTGATGCGAATCTTTGGGCCCTGCAGATCTCCCATGATGCCCACATCCTTTTCAATGGACTTGGACACCCGTCGGACTCTGTCGACACGCTCTCGAATGCCGTCCAAATCGCCGTGGGAAAAATTGATCCTGACGAGATCTGCGCCCGCCAGCAGTAACGCCCGCATAGTCGCGTCATCGTCAGTCGCGGGTCCTAGCGTGGTTAATATTTTAGTGCGGCGCCTACCCATGACTATTGCTTCGGCACTGACATTCTTAGACTTGAGCACGGCTCTCCAACATTGCAACGGCGGGCAATTGCTTACCCTCAATGAACTCCAAAAACGCACCACCGCCCGTAGATATATAAGATACCTCTGAGGCGATATTGTATTTATCGATGGCCGCTAGTGTATCGCCCCCACCCGCAATAGAAAATCCTTTGCTCGCAGCAATTGCTTGGGACACCGCCTGAGTGCCACCACCAAACTGATCGAACTCGAATACACCCACCGGACCATTCCAAACAATAGTCCCGGCTGCCTGAATGATCTCGGAATAACTTCGAGCTGTCTCGGGGCCAATGTCCAGAATCAACTCATCGGGTAAAACCTGCTCCAAGGATTTGACGGTGGCTGTCGCCGTCTCACTAAACTCAGCAGCAACCACCACATCAACGGGCATGGGTATATTGCCAGTCTGCAGCAAAGATTTCGCTTCGGGCATCAAATCCTCTTCATACAAAGACCGACCAACCGGAAAACCAGCCGCTGCAATGAATGTATTGGCTATACCACCACCCACAATGAGTTGATCGACTTTGGTTAACAACGATTTGAGTACCGTAAGTTTGGTGGACACCTTGGACCCGCCAACAATAGCCAACATGGGAGCGGTGGGCGTATCCAAGGCCTTTCCTAAGGCCTGCAGCTCATTCACCAACAAAGGACCTGCGCAAGCCGTGTCGGCATATTTGGCTACCCCATGAGTGCTGGCTTGAGCCCGATGTGAGGTACCAAAAGCATCCATGACAAAAACATCACACAGTGAGGCCAAGGCAGCGGCTAGCTGGTCATCATTGGCCTTTTCGCCTTTGTTAAATCTAACGTTCTCTAGTACATGCACCACACCAGGTTTTGCATCCAAACCCGAAAGATAGTCGGTGCAAAGAGTCACTGGCGCACTCAGCAGTTCACCCATCCGATCCACCACGGGTGCTAAAGAAAAAGATGGATCCGCGTGCCCCTCTGTAGGTCGCCCAAGGTGAGACATGACCAGGACCCGGGCGCCCTTGCTTAAGGCTAGCTCGATGGTAGGAAGGGCCGCTCGTATCCGAGCATCACTGGTCACCTGGCCTTTGGCGACTGGAACGTTGAGATCTTCACGAATCAGGACCCGACGATCCGTCAGATCCAAATCCGTCATCCGCAGAATTTCAGTCATTACGCATTCATTAATGCAAGCGTGGTATCCAACATCCTGTTTGAGAATCCCCACTCGTTGTCATACCAAGAACATACCTTAACCAAAGTCCCTTGAGTAACTTTGGTCAGCGTGGCGTCATAGGTTGAGGATGCGGGGTCGTGGTTAAAGTCGATGGAAACCAAAGGACCATCGTTATAAGCCAATACACCCTTAAGCTCACCCTCTGAAGCAGATTTAAGCACACTATTGATTTCGTCTTCCGTGGTTTCACGAGACGCCCGGAAAGTGAGGTCTACCAATGAAACGTTGATGGTGGGCACACGAATGGCGAACCCGTCCAATTTGCCCAATAATTCCGGTAGAACCAGACCCACCGCCGCTGCGGCACCGGTTTTGGTAGGAATCATGGACATGGTAGCCGAACGGGCTCGTCTCAAGTCCTTGTGGAAGACATCCGTGAGCGTTTGGTCATTGGTATAAGCATGAATGGTGGTCATCAAGCCGTGTTCCACGCCGATGGTGTCATTCAACGGCTTGACCAAGGGAGCCAAACAGTTGGTGGTACAAGACGCGTTAGAAATGACCGTGTGCTCGGGCTTCAGCACATTGTGATTGACGCCGTAAACCACGGTAGCGTCCACTTCTTTGCCGGCGGGTGCTGAGATAACCACCTTCTTGGCACCGGCTTGCAGGTGCGGAGATGCCTTTTCTTTGCTGGCAAAAAAACCAGTGGACTCAAGAACCACGTCCACACCCAGTTCTGCCCAAGGTAGCTTGGCAGGATCGCGCTCTGCACATACTCGAATCAAGTCGCCATTCACACGCATGGAATCACCTTCCACGCTCACCGATCCCGGAAATTTTCCGTGAGCCGTATCGTATTGTGTTAAGTGAGCATTGGTGTTTGCGTCGCCAAGATCATTTACTGCCACAACCTGAATTTCTTCGTTGCGGCCAGTCTCGTAAACTGCTCTGAGAACATTTCGTCCAATTCGACCATAACCGTTAATCGCGACTTTGACTGCCATAATTCAACCCCTTGACCTGAATGTAAATTAAGTCGGCGGTCAACACCGCCGAACGTGTTTTTTAAACTTGACGTTGTACTGCTTCGGTAACCGCCTGTGCGGTTACACCAAGATGTTCATAAACCTGTTTCGCGGGTGCGGATTCGCCGAATCGGTCAAT
>JBCCFQ010000353.1:0-4814 GCA_039029655.1 Pseudomonadota bacterium
AAATTGGCGCAAGCTATTGAAACTATTAGTGACGTACTGGGTTCAAAACTGACGTAAATTGTCAGGCTGGATCCCTAGACAAAGGGCTGATTTTTGTAAATCCTTATGTAAAACAGGGTGTTAATTCGTACTTCTAAACACAGTATAGCTGTGGCATGAAACTTGCTCCTCGGCAAAGAGAGAAATTTCTTTAGCCAGCCGGATTGAGCGCATTAATGCTTTGTCCTGCATCGACACATATGAATGAGCCTATGTTGAATCGAACGCAGTTGAATGCATACCCCCTTTTCAGATTGGTGTTTTTGTTGGTTTGCTTGGTCCTTGGCTCCAAGGTTCACGCTTTAGGTACCACCGCCGGCACCGACATCAGCAACACCGCCGAGGTCAGCTTTGACATCAACGGGTCTACGGTAACCGAAAACTCCAACACCGTGGTGGTGACCGTGGCCGAGATTCTGGATGTTGACGTCACAGTTCAGAGTCCCCAGACACCCGTGGCACCCAACGACCTAAACCAAGAGTTGTTGTTCACCGTGACTAATACGGGTAACGGGTTAGAGACTTTTACGCTGAGTATTGACAGTCTTTTAGCCGGTGATGATTTTGATCCAACGCCAGCGGTGCCGGCCATATATTTCGATACTGATTCCAGTGGTGATTTATCCGCTGGCGATACACCTTATACACCGGGCACCAATGATCCCCAGCTCGCCGCGGATGCGTCAGTCAGTGTGTTACTGGTTAACGACATCCCTGGGAGTGTGCTGGATGGTCAAATTGGGTTTAGTCAGCTAACGGCTAGCTCAGCCACTGGGTCTGGTAGTCCTGGTGATGTGTTTGCCGGACAAGGTGATGGAGGTATTGACGCCGTGGTTGGGGCGAGTGGGGCAGCGGATAACGATACCGGCGAGTACATCGTATCGAGTGTGGGTCTGACAGTGGTGAAGTCCGCTGCCGTGACCGATCAGTTTGGTGGAACTCAACCCATACCCGGCGCGCAGATCACCTATCAAATCGTCGCCACGGTGACGGGCGCTGGACAGGCCACCAACGCCGTTTTTACGGATCAAATTCCTGTTAACACAACATATCAGGTCGGTTCGCTGACTCTTAATGGAGCAACATTGACAGACGCACCGGATGCTGATGCTGGTCAATTTGTCTCCGCAGGTACACCGGCCGTAACAATTAACTTAGGCAACCTAACCAATGCTGATGGTCCGCAAACCATTACGTTCGTGGTTGTCATCGACTAGGGGAACATCATGAGAGTAACTAAAACCATGTTTGCAGTCTTGGCATGCGTATTTATTGGTGTAGCGCAGGGCCAAGAGAAGGGTGCTATTGAGGTTAAGACCGTAGCTGAGAAAGAAGAAGTTTTACTCGCAGAAGACGGCACCGAAGAATCAAAACTAGTTCCAGTTTCAACGGTAGTGCCCGGTGATGAGATTGTTTACACGGTTACGTTTACCAACATCAGCGAAGAGACTGCCGATAATGTGACCGTCGTCGATCCTATTCCAGATCAAATGACCTATGTTAGAGGTTCTGTGTTTGGCCCTGGCGCTGATATTACTTTCTCTGTGGACGGAGGTGCGACCTTCGAAGCAGAAGACGATTTACGGGTTGCCACCGACAACGGTGGTGAGCGTACTGCACAACCCGAGGACTACACCCACATTCGTTGGGTATTGCGCAACCCGTTGGGTCCGGGAAAGCGAGGTGTAGCACGATTTCGTGCTGTGCTGCGCTGAGGATGCGCACAACTTTCTAGTGAATTGAGCACTTATAAGGAGTACCGAAATGATATCGGTTTTTTCTAAACTAGGGCGTGTGTCCGCCATACTGGTGGGCACATTTGCCCTTGGTGTCGCGCAAAACGCGTCGGCGGTAGGTACCGCATCGGGTACCAATGTCGACAACGTTGCCACCGTCAACTTCGAAGTTGGTGGTGTTGCACAAACGGAGATCGAAAGTTCTCCCGTTGGAAATAGCACCCCCGGCGCCGGTAACGGTACCTCCACAAGTTTCGTGGTAGATAACGTTGTCGATCTTACGGTCGTAGAGACAGGTAATGGCGCAACCAACGTAAACCCAGGTCAGACCGGCGCGGTAACGGCCTTTACCGTTACTAATACTGGTAATACGACCCAAGACTATCAATTGCTACCCCAGAACACCGCTGCGGGTACTGTGTTTGATGGCAATACAGACAATATTCAGGTTAACAATCCTCTAGCCTTTGTCGATTCCAACGGTAACGGTACCTATGAAGCTGGGGTAGATACTGCGACGTTTATTGACTCCCTGGCGGCGGATGCCTCTGTCATCGTCTTCTTTCTGGGTGATGTGCCTATAGGTGCGATTAACAACGACGTCGCCAACGTCAGGCTAACAGTGACCACAGCGGATGCTGGGTCTGGTGGCGCCACGGTGACCACGGAGACTGGGGGAGCCGATACTCCTGGCACTGTAGACGTCGTGTTTGGTGACGCGGGTAACGACGGTGTTGAAAACGATGTGGACGGATATCTTGTGTCTTCCGCCCAGCTTGCCATTGCCAAGACATCGACTGTCATCAGCGACCCCTTTAACGGTACGACCGATCCGAAAGCAATTCCCGGCGCAATTATGGAATACGTGATTACGTTGACCAATACGGGCTCTACGGATGCGACAAACATTCGTATTACCGACGTGATTGATGCGAATCTGACCTTCCTTCCTGCGCAATATAACGGGAACACAGAGGATATTCAGGTCACTCAAGGTGGTGCGGACAGTTTCTGTTCTGCAGACGCAGGTGATGCGGATGCTGACGGTTGCGGCCTCACCGGTGCTACATTGGAAGTAGACAATGGATTAATCGTCGGAACCACCGTCGGTGTTAACGATGTAATCGTTGTTCGCTTCCGGGTTACCATCAACTAAAGCGGTTGTTTTAATTGATGGGGGCCAGCAAGAAGCCTACAGGCTACGCCGACCTTATGGTCGGCGTAGCCGCGTCTGGCGTATGCAGAAATACGCCAAAAAGGCTTCTTGCATCCACAATATTTGTGTTGTGGTTCCTTGTAATTGCTGGTGTTTCTTCGATAAGTTTTGCGCAGACGACGCCTCCCGGTACCGTCATCGCAAATACTGCAACCATCGACTACGTTGATAACGGTGGTGGTGCAAATAGTGTTGCCAGCAATCAAATCGATATTGTCGCATTACCACCTCAATCTACTTCGACTGTTGAGTTTCTTCGGGTCACACCTACGGGTGGAGATTCGTCTGAGGTTGGACCTACTCAGTGTGCAGCAGCTGGTGGTGGTTTTGCCCCTTTACCAAATCCCGTGCTCTTTGATGGCACAGTCATCGATCCCATCCAGGCCCAGCCTGTGGTCAACGTCGATATCTACCACACCGGGGAGCCGTTTTTTGTTCGACTGGATGATGCCGATCAAAACCTAGATGCAACCCTAGTCGATACAGTCGACGTTCGCTTGTCGGTGCCATCAACGGGTGATTCTGAGATTCTTAGGTTGTCAGAGACAGGAGTTAACACCGGGGTATTTGCGGGACACATCCCATCTCAACCCTTACCGGTTGTTGTCAGCGATTGTGCACTTCAGGTTTCCGAAGAAAATCAAATCCTGGTTGACTATCAGGATCCGCGAAATCCTAACGACACTGCATCCGCTGAAGTTGTGGTTGACCCCTTTGGCGTTGTTTTCAATTCCCAGACGGGTGAGTTTATTGATGGCGCACAAATATCCATTGTCGATGCTGGTTCAGGAATAGCCGCGGCCGTCTTCGGTGATGACGGTGCATCTACTTTTCCAGATACCATCGCCAGCGGCGGTCAAGCCACGGACAGCGCCAGCGTTTTATACGTTTTCAGTCAGGGTGGTTTTAGATTCCCCGTCGTACCAGCGGGGGACTACATACTGGTGGTGACACCGCCGGACGGGTTTGTTGCGCCTTCCACTGCCGACGTGGTTGATTTGCAATTGTTGCCCGGTGCGCCTTACGCGTTGAGCCCAGGCTCGTTCGGTTTACCGTTTAGCGTTTCTGCGGGTCAAGTGATCAACATTGATATTCCCTTGGATCCCCAGCAGGCCGGTTTGTTTGTGCAGAAAGTCACAAATACAACCATCGCATCACCTGGGGACTTTGTAGCCTATGCTGTCACCGTGGACAACCCTGATGGGACGGATGCCGATGAAGTTATTTTGACGGATACACTGCCATTGGGTTTTAGATTCGTGTCTGGTTCGCTACGGATCAACGGCAACGTTGTGGCTGATCCCACCACGGACACTGATGGGCGCACCCTGTCCATTGGGCTTGATACTGTTGCAGCAAACTCTAGTGTAAGAGTGGAGTATGTTACTGAGGTTACGGTTGGTGCGCGCCAGGATGAGGCCACCAACGTGGCCAGTGCGCAACCCGTCAACGGGCAACCGTCAAATGTAGCTTCTGCCACCATACGTCTTACGGAAGACTTGTTTCGCAGTAATAGTTTCCTGATGGGTCGGGTGATAACTGGAGAGTGTCAGGAAGATACCGCTAAAGACCTGAATGGCGTGCAGGGTGTTCGAGTGTATTTGGAGGATGGCCGCTACGCGATTACGGATGAAGACGGCCGTTATCACTTTGAGGGACTGGAACCAGGCACCCATGTGGTTCAGATCGATATGGAAACCCTGCCTGAATATCTGGAGCCCCAATCCTGTGAGCAAAACTCGAGGTTCGCAGGAAGAAACTTCTCTAGGTTCGTAGAACTGAATCCAGGGTCGTTATGGCGGGCAGACTTTTTTACCAAAGAA
>JBCCFQ010000354.1:0-4813 GCA_039029655.1 Pseudomonadota bacterium
CTTAGGTATGTCAATGGGCCCTCAAGTGACGGGCTGGTTCTGCCCGACACCACGATATTGGAACTCCTAGGCGCCTAAATAGACTATCTAGTGGCATGAGACGTCCCTTCACATTCCTAGCCAGGTTAGTCCCCATCTTTGTGCTCCTGGGCTACACCAGCGAGCTGCGAGCTGACCTACAAATCGACGGGGTGGAGGGCAAGCTCCGTGACAACATCAGACTTCATCTGGGGCTTGCGCGAGAGAGCTGCGACGCGCCCACATGGCGAGTTAGACAAAGATTCCAGCAAGTGGAAGACCAGGTTGCGAAAGCATTGGAGGGATTCGGCTATTACACCCCAACCGTAGAGAAGTCACTAAGTTTTGATGATGATTGTTGGAATGCAACGGTTAAGGTTGCCCCCGGTTTTCCGGTAAAAATTGGGCAATCAGACTTTGAGGTTGTGGGTGAGGCAAAAAACAATAGTGAGTTCCTCGCCATTCCAACGGATGCAATCAAAGTAGGAGCCTTTTTAGATCATCAAGCCTATGAACAAGTAAAGAACCAATTGACCAGTCTGTCATCCGAACTTGGTTTTTTCGATTTTGAGTTTCAACGATCTCGCATAGATGTGTGGCCGGAGGACGGCACGGCCGCTATCGATATCCGGTTTGATTCAGGGGACAGATATCGATTTGGCTCCCTTTCCATCCAACAGGACTTTTTGGAACCGTCACTGATTCGTGACTATTTACCCGCTTTGGAGGGTGAACACTACGACAGTGGGAAACTCAGTCAGATTCATCAAGTACTCACGGCCTCAGGATATTTCGCGGGTATCCAGGTCAGACCAGACATAGAGTCTAGAGAAAATGGAAGAGTGCCCATCGACCTTTTGTTATCTCCCAGTCAACGCGTGTCTTACACCGTGGGGGGTGGCTTTTCAACTGACACCGGACCCAGATTTCGTGGCGGCTATGAGAATAGAAGGCTGAACACCCGCGGTCACCAACTGAATGGCGAATTGTCCGTTTCAGAGGTCATTAGTGAGCTCACCGCCACTTACCGACGACCATTGGGTCGGCCTGATGTGGAGTGGCTGAGTTATAGCGCTGGTGTGCAAGTTGAAGACACCGATACCTCCGAGTCTGACAAGTTTAGCCTTGGTTTGAGGAGAGCGACGTTGCTGGGTGGCGATTGGGTGCGAAGCGACAGTGTCAGCCTCCAATTTGACAGCTTCACGGTGGGATCCGATCGGGACAACAGCCGACTTGTCATGCCAGCCCTGGGCTACAGCCACAAACGCTCCGACCTGCCGGTGAATCCCCGTTGGGGTCATAACTTTCGCGTCGAAGTACGTGGTGCAAGTGACTTTTTGGGGTCCACAACCAGCTTCGTCCAAGCCTTAGCATCGATAAAACTAGTTAGACCGTTGGGTGACAAGGGTAGAGTACTCATACGTGGCGAGGTGGGTACCACTTTCCAAGACGACTTGAATGACCTGCCTCCGTCGGTACGATTTTTTGCCGGTGGCATAGACACAGTGCGGGGTTACGGTTTTGAAACCCTAGGCCCAGTCAACGACAACGATGAAGTGGTTGGAGGCAGCAACCTGTTGGCCGCATCGGTGGAATATGAACGTCGTTTTCTGAGCAATCTGGCGTATGCTGTTTTTGTCGATGCAGGCAACGCGTTTGACGACGTCGACCTTGAGGCAAGAGTGGGCGTAGGTGCTGGAATAAAATGGTTCTCGCCCATTGGGCCATTCCGTTTCTATATCGCCCATCCCACTAACTTTTCCGATCGTAGTGTGCGGCTACACATCAGTTTGGGTCCGGATTTATGATGTCAAAGTGGATCAAACTCTTTGTCGTTAGCTTAATCGTTCTTTTTGCCACAACTATTGCATTGGCGTGGGCGTTGCTGGGTACTTCCTGGGGCACACACAGACTCATGAGTTTTGTGACGGACAAGCTGCCGCCCGCAATGAGTATTCGAAGCGTTGACGGTTCAGCACTGGGTGGTCTCACCTTAGTGGGGTTTGTGTGGGAGGAAGACGGGGTCCGTGTCAGTGTGGATCGCATCCAGGCCACAGTCCGTTTTATGCCCTTATTGACCGGTACCGTTAGCCTTTCCCAGTTGTCCGGGGATGGCGTGGACGTGACAGTCACACCGCAGCCCGAAAGTAGTGCTCCACAAACTAAGTTTGAACCATTGCCCGTGGATATCGTTCTTTCCTATGGCGTCATTCGCGACATCGAGATCCTGTTTGATTCGTATCCACAGACTATCGACAAACTGGAAATACAAGTAGCGCTTCAAGGTGACTTTTTGAGGGTGGACCAACTGGATGTTTATGGACCCAATCTGACGCTCAAAACTGTTGCCCAATCTAAGCTCAGTAAACCTTTTAAAGGCCAAGGACAAGTCAATTGGCGTTTCAGTACCCAAACAGCGGCCTATGCAGGAGTCGGCTCTTGGGCTGGAGACTCAAGTTCTTTTGAAGTGGTTCATAATTTCCAAACCCCCTGGTCTGTGGTAACCGCAGGCAACGTTTCTTTGAACAATGAATCCCTCGAGTTGATCCACAGTTTCGATCAGCTGGATTTTCCCTTAACAAAAGAGCAGCCGATAGTTTTGGCCGGTGGATCCTTGGAGACCAGTGGAGAATGGCAGGCAATTAGCATAGCGCTGCAAACAACCGTGAGCGGGCCTTATTTGAGCACTTCAAACTTGAATCTCTTAGCCGAACTCAGCGGCTCCCGTCTTGACCTGACTAAGATGCTATTAACGGGCGAACAAGGCTCTATTGATGGTGTGAGCGAACTAAGCTGGGACCAACAGCTAGCCTGGGAAGGATCTTTTAATGGCACCAATATCGATCTCAGTAACATTGAACAAGGATTGGATGGTGTCTTCGATTTCTCTTTGAACACACACGGTGTCGTGACAGATGATCAAGAGCTGGATGTAACCGTAAGCCTGCAGGAACTCGTAGGTGAGCTATCAGATCTGCCACTAACGGGGTCTGGGGATTTGGTGTGGCGTAAAAACAACCTCGTGGTTGACGGTTTGTTATTGGAGAGTGGTAACAATTCCATCGCGGCCAGTGGTGAGCTGCAAAAATCCTTGGATCTAAGCGTTGCGCTTGAAGACCTGAGTCAATTACACCAAGAATCCTCAGGATCGGTTCGCGGGACGGTATCAGTTCAAGGCCGTTTAGAGGATGTAAACCTAACAAGTGATGTTCAAATAAAAGACCTCTCTTTCGGGGAGACACGGGTCACCGCGGCCGAGCTTAAGAGCTTAGAGGGTTCCGACGGGCTACGGTTGAACATGAAAGATGCCAGAATTGGCGGCGTTGACTTCGATGAACTGCGATTAAATGCAAAGGGAAACGTCGACGACCACGAACTGGACTTTGTCGTGACTCAAGACATTGTTTCCATCGACGGCGCCATAGTCGGAGCCTATGGAGATTCCATTTGGCAGGGGTCATTACGAAACTCGACGTTTCGGTTTTCGCCATCTCAAATCTGGACAACACGGGCTCCTATACCACTGAGCATTTCAAACCAACGACAAGAGGTGGAACGTTTTTGTTTCGTCGGTCCGGATCAGGCTGAGATGTGCGGATTTCTCAGAAACCGCGTTGAGTCGGAAGAGTTCCAAGGGGAGATTCAGGCAGACCGATTTCCAATCTTCTCCCTGATTGGTTTCTTTTCACCCGGTGTAGCTGGCAATGGTAGTGTCTCCGGCAACGCGCAGATGTCCCGCTTGTCAGGTGGCATTCAAGGGGAGATGAGCTTTCGAAGCGAGAATGGTCAGCTTTTGCTGAGCGATGGGGAAACCGGCAATGTGCCGGTGGATTTCGATCTGACCTTAACGGGCGAAGTGGTAAACAACGAACTCAGTTCCAATGGCCTATTGGATCTTTCTGACGTGGGACGGGTGGATACCGCCATAGGGCTAGGTAACGTAACTTCAGGACAGGCCCCGCTTACAGGATTTGTAAAGACACAACTGAAGGATGTTTCACTGTTGGAGTTGTTCTTACCCAGTGTGGATATACAGCAAGGTGAGTTAACAGGCGATATTAGGTTAGCGGGAACGCTTCTTGAGCCGACAATCTCAGGCAATGTGATGCTACAAAACGGTGTCGCACAGATTGAATCGTCCGGTTCGATGCTGTCGGATATACAAGTGAGTGTGTCGCCTGAGACTACCGGCCGCTACCGCGTCAGCGGATCGGCGCAAAGCGATGAAGGAGACCTGGCCATTGCTGGCGTGCTCAAGAACAACCCTTCTTGGATTGCGGATCTAACAGTGACCAGCAACAATTTTCCATTGATCAAACTGCCGGATTTTCAACTGTACTCTAATCTGGATTTAGAAGTTTCGGCCTCAACATCCTCGGTCCGAGTGGCGGGAAACGTACTGGTACCACGGGCAAACATTTCCTTGGAAAGTTTGCCCGAAAGCGCGGTTTCTCCGTCCCAAGATACTATAGTGCATACAGTAGACGCCCAAGAAACAGAGGTTTTTCAATATGATGTTGAGGTATCCGTGGTTGTGGAAGATGGCTTCCATCTCAATGGTTTCGGCCTAGACACGGATCTACAAGGTGATTTGAACCTACGTGCCAATAATCAGGCTACCACCGGCGTGGGTACGCTAAGTTTGATCAATGGTACGTTTGGTATCTATGGACAGGTACTTAAGATCAGTCGTGGCACGTTGTCTTTCACGGGTCCCTTGAGCAACCCCATCTTAGACTTACGGGCAACCCGACAAGTGGATGACAACACAGTGGGTGTACAAATCACAGGTACC